>NZ_FNPQ01000003.1:0-127496 GCF_900107335.1 Nitrosomonas sp. Nm58
TCATCTCAGCCCCTCCGTCCGTTTGTGGAAAAATCTTATTATCTCCACCTTGGCACGTAGATGCCGTTAGGTCCGTGAGGGGCTCAATCTCAATCTCTATTGCTCACCTCTGCTCCCCGTGGGGAGGGAGGCGTCCATCCCATCTCCTTAATAAATAAGCGCCCATACATTAATCATGACGGTCCAGGCAGGTAAATACATCCTGGTACACTGACAAGATATGTCGCGCTTTCCTTCTGACGAGGAAATCAGAACAAGCCTGAAGAACGATTGAAGGTATTTTGAATCAAGTGGAATTTTGCTTACGCCAACAGACAGGCAGAAATCCAGTCATTTAATGATGAGAGGAAGGGATGGGAATGAAAAGGCGCAGGAAAAGTAAATACAAAGGCGGTCCGATCGTAAGCACAAATACAGCATAAGAAGGATGGGGTGAGAAGCTGGGGAACAAACCCATCACAAACATTACCATTGGTGATCCTACGATAACGTCAAGCAACGCGATTTCACCAGAAGGTTTAGGCTTGCTTACGGAATATTCACAGTTGGCCAGGCAGACTCGCTCAGCAGGTGAAGCCGGTTCAGCACAAGCCCCCTCCGTATGCGCCATGCTCTGCTGCGCTGGCAGATAAGGCATCACGAGACAGCCCTCCAGCATGATCTTTACCTGCACCGCCAATAGCGAAATGAGTAATAACCCGCTTAACAACCGTTTCGAATACCGAAAGGAAAGCAGGCTGGAGCAGGTATAGAGGGTCGAATGCTTCATTCCAGACAGCAAGTTTTAATACTCAGTATAGAGTTGAGTCTTACTGTGTTATTGATCAAACACTACTTGATCTCTACAGCCATTTTACGATGGGAATCAGCCATATCCATATTTGCTTTTGCAGCTTGTTCGTAAAGACGGATCAAAGCCCCAGTATGCTCCTGCAAATCTTGGGCTCGTCTGCCATAGTATGGAGCATTGATTTCGTATTTCTCAAGCATTTTCTTATACTCTTGTGCTTTTGACTGTAGATCTTTAGCAACCCCTTCATAATGCCTAGCTAGCGCCTCATGGTCAGCAGCGGTTTTAGCATTCTGAATAGCTTGCGTCATATCCATTGGATGAGGATACATGTGTGCGCATGAAGTCAGCAGGCCAACAACAATTAAAACTAAAAAATTAGTCCATATTTTCATGTTGCTCCTCCTCAATTAAGAAGTCAGGAATTGAGATTTTTTGATGCAGTTCCTGCACCACTGCAATTTCTTATTGTTGGCTTATTTTAGGGATATTGCAACTTATTCTAAATAAATTTAGACTCTGATGCCTCCTGGCATACTGACAGGATACAATTAACCCGAATATTTCATAAATTGGCACGTGCCCTCACTTGCCTTTTGATTAATAAGAAAGATTTTGCTCAGTCGGGTGTATGAGTCACTACACCACTCTTTCTCAAAACTTCCCTATTAATCAAGATCCTGCGTGATCATCACGCGAATTTATGAAATATTCGGGTTAATGATGAGAGGAAGGAATGGAAAGGAAAAGACGCACTGTGCTCTGTCGCATGCGAAAGAAATCATCATAAAGGCCTGTGCTCTTGCTTCTTTGACCTCATCCCCTATGCGTCACCAAAAATTATGAATTAATAATTCCAATCCTAGAAAATTCCGTACCCTTTGAATATCCCTCAGCGCCAACACTTATACGAATTGCGAAGGAATCTCAGTGAGGATTAGGCAAAATTCACTCGCCTTTATGAAAAATTTGGATTAGGTTTGCAATTATTGAGCAGTGACTCGATAGCAGTTCTGAGGGGCGATACGGGCATTGCCAAAGCTAATTGATTCAAATCTTGAGCGGCGCTTTGGCTAAGCTGTGGTTTCTGTTTGGATGAAATGCTCATTGAGTTTCTACGACAACGGGCATCCACAACGATTTGGATTGAAACCACTTGAGAATCAAACTTGTTGAGCAATGACGGAGTGATTTGTCTTAATTTTGCCGCTATAGCGCTACTATCCGTATATATTATGAGTATTCCATCAGAAAATTTTCCAATGACGCATCGTTTAGCTAATTGAGGAGAAATCATTCTCAAAAAGAGATGTTGTATTTGAATTATTTGATTTGCTGACACGAATAAGCTCTGATGAGCTGGCATTCCGCTAAGGATACTAAGAAAATTACCCACTCTACGCGTAGTCATATTTTATACTATGCAATCTTTCCAGGAAAATATATTAATTTAAACTGTGATTAACCGCATCTTATTGATATAGTCAGGTGAAGTCTAAAGACACCACCCACTGTAGCACTGTTTCCCATAGACATAACCTTGCATCCCTCTAAGTTATTTTTAGTTTAATCCAGTCATGAGTCAAACGCATACTGAGGAACCATAATAGCAGATTTGCTTTCCATGCTCTTTGTTAAAGCGATAGCAAAATTCGTTAAAATACTTTGTATTCGTTGAAATATTTTTGTAAGCATCTTGACGATACCCTGTAATAGGCTCACAGCAAAAAATACTTCGAAAGTGTCATTGGCGGTGTGTGCCTGGAGGAATCATTCTCTGGGTTTGTCAGGGAGTATCACCCAAACAGCATGATTCTGAGTTTTACCGATCTCCGCCAGTAAAGGTAATCATCACTCCCCCTTTTTTGATCTGATGAAAGAGATTGTTTAAAAAATTATGATATCTCTTCCTGATCAATGCTAAATACCACCGCATGTCAATGCAGCCGGTTACTACTCTCTTCAATGTTCATATCAGAGGTTAGCAAGCTGTTGAGAAAAAATTAATTTACGAACCTGAATCAGGATTCACACTCATGGGCTTAGCTTCTGAGATAAAGAAATTTTTCTCAGAAGCCACGGGCTAATGCTTAATAATAGCATTAGCGACATCATCTTCGCTCATAGCTGGCAGCGTATTTTGAACTGTTGATGGAAGCGCTTCGGGTCTATGTTCTAGTGCTAATTCCAGAACCTGATCTATCCATTTTACTGGTTGAATTTTTAGCTTGTTCTTTATATTTGCCGGTATTTCATTTAAATCTTTAATATTCTCTTCTGGTATCAGCACCATCTTAATACCACCACGATGAGCTGCTAATAGTTTTTCTTTGAGCCCACCTATTGGTAATACCTCTCCACGCAATGTTATTTCTCCTGTCATGGCCACAGTTGCACGAACCGGTATTCCTGTTAATACAGAAACCATAGCAACGCAAATACCAATACCTGCACTAGGTCCATCCTTTGGCGTTGCACCTTCAGGCAAATGAATATGAATATCTTTTTTAAGATAAAAATCATCTGCTATGCCAAGTATTGTTGAGCGACTACGAACTACTGACAAAGCAGCCTGAACAGATTCCTGCATCACCTCACCTAATTTACCGGTAGTAATTGTCTTTCCTTTACCAGGTAATGCCACTGCCTCAATTGTTAGCAGCTCTCCACCCACTTCTGTCCACGCCAAGCCAGTAACCTGTCCTATTTGACTTTTTTCCTCTGCTATGCCGTAAGCATAACGATGAACACCTAGGTAATTACCAAGATTGCGCGAATTAATCGTAACTTTCTCTTTATCTTCCCCTTTTTTGCTTAATATGGCCCTCACAACTTTACGGCAGATCTTGGAAATTTCTCGCTCCATGGCCCGTACACCAGCTTCCCTCGTATAGTGACGCACGATATCTCGTAGAGCAGATTCAGAAATTATCAACTCCCCTTCTTCAAGCCCATGATTCTTCATTTGCTTAGGTAATAAATATTGCCTAGCAATATTGAGTTTTTCATCTTCCGTATAACCCGATAATCGTATTACTTCCATACGATCAAGCAATGCGGGAGGTATGTTCAGTGTGTTAGCTGTGGCAACAAACATTACATCTGATAAGTCATATTCAACCTCAATGTAATGATCAACAAAAGTACTATTTTGCTCTGGGTCAAGTACCTCCAATAATGCAGAAGCTGGATCTCCACGAAAATCCATTCCCATCTTATCCACTTCATCCAATAAGAATAATGGGTTTCTGACGCCAACCTTAGTAATATTCTGCAGAATTTTCCCAGGCATTGCCCCTATATATGTACGACGATGACCGCGTATTTCTGCTTCATCACGCACCCCTCCCAAAGACATACGCATAAATTTCCGATTCGTAGCACGAGCTATAGATCTACCAAGCGAGGTTTTACCCACTCCAGGAGGACCAACAAGGCAAAGGATCGGTGCTTTTAGTTTGCTAACTCTTTGTTGTACAGCTAAATACTCTATTATTCTTTCTTTAATCTTTTCTAATCCATAATGATCTTGCTCTAAAACGGCTTCTGCCGTATTAAGATCCTTACAAATTTTACTTTTCTGCTTCCACGGTAATGAAACTAACGCATCAATATAATTACGAACAACTGTAGCTTCAGCTGACATCGGTGACATCAGACGTAACTTCTTCAACTCTGACTCAGCTTTTGTATGCGCATCTTTAGGCAATGAGGCGGATTTAATTCTTTTCTCGATTTCCTCTAAATCAGCCCCCTCCTCTCCTTCGCCCAACTCTTTCTGAATGGCCTTAACTTGTTCATTCAGATAGTAATCTCGTTGACTCTTCTCCATCTGACGCTTAACTCTTCCACGAATACGCTTTTCTACTTGAAGAATATCGAGCTCTGTTTCCAACAAACCCAGTAGATGTTCTAATCGCTTCTGTACATCAAAAATTTCAAGTATTTCCTGCTTTTTCTCTAATTTCAGGGGAAGATAAGCAGCGATTGTATCAGCCAATCGCCCAGCCTCATCAATACCCGCAAGAGATGCCAGAATTTCAGGGGGTATCTTTTTATTTAATTTTACGAATTGATCAAATTGCGATATGAGGGCGCGACGTGTTGCTTCTATTTCTGGAGTATTTACACTGTCAATAGAGATTTGAAGTGCCTTTCCTGAGAAATAAGATTCTGAGTCAATAAATTCCAAAATACGAGCCCGGTAACTTCCTTCCACCAAGACTTTAACGGTACCATCAGGAAGCTTAAGCATTTGAAGCAGACTCGAAACACAGCATATGCTATAAAGATCTCGTGGAGCAGGGTCATCTTTAGCAGCTGATTTCTGTGCTACCAACAAGATATTCTTGCCGGACTCCATAGCAAGCTCTAATGCCTTTATAGATTTTGGCCGTCCAACAAATAGGGGTATTACCATATGCGGAAAAACAACTACATCACGTAATGGTAATAATGGCAAAATCAGTTGATTTGATTCGTTATCTACCGAGGTCATATTTACACTTTAGGTTAAACACCAATAGTCTAAACTAGGGCGCTATTCTATTCAAAAATATCGAATTGGAAATACTACGATGTATCGCAGTTATTTAATGCGTTTCTTAATTTGATGATTTTTAGCTAATTTTACTCCGAGTGCTATAGTCAAACTTAGCTATCATTTTTTAAGCTTGCTTTGAATTCTTAGTAATCTTTGGTTGATCTGAATAAATCAAAATAGGTTTGATATCACCATTTACTGATCCATAATCAATCACAACTTTAGAAACATTCTCAAGTGAGGGTAAATCATACATTATATCCAGCAGTGTCTCTTCCAGAATCGATCGCAGACCACGTGCCCCTGTTTTGCGTATCAATGCTTTCTTTGCTATTGCTTTAAGTGCCTGCTCACGAAATTCTAATTCAACACCTCCCTCCATGTTGAATAGTTTCCAATATTGCTTGACAAGAGCATTTTTAGGTTCGGTTAATATTTGGATCAGAGCAGACTCATTAAGTTCATCTAATGTCGCAATAACTGGCAAGCGTCCAACAAATTCTGGGATTAAACCATACTTAATCAGGTCTTCAGGCTCGACTGCCTTTAATACCTCATTAATTTCTTTATGGTTATCGCGATTGATTATTTCAGCACCAAAGCCTATACCACCCTTTTCCGATCTTGATCGTATTATTTTATCTATCCCATCAAATGCTCCACCACAAATGAACAAAATATTGGTAGTATCTATTTGAATAAACTCTTGATTGGGATGCTTACGTCCTCCTTGAGGAGGCACTAGGGCAAGTGTTCCTTCTATTAGCTTTAACAACGCCTGCTGCACGCCTTCACCGGAGACATCCCGAGTGATCGAAGGATTATCAGATTTACGCGAAATCTTATCTATTTCGTCAATATAAATAATGCCACGCTGAGCCTTCTCCACATCGTAATTACATTTCTGTAGTAATTTCTGAATGATATTTTCGACATCCTCACCCACATAACCCGCTTCGGTAAGCGTCGTTGCATCCGCAATAATGAATGGCACATCCAATAATCTAGCTAGCGTTTGAGCTAATAGGGTTTTACCAGAACCGGTTGGGCCAATTAAAAGAATATTACTTTTTGCAAGTTCTATATCATCAGTATCACTGACCTTGGTCAAATTCCTTAAACGCTTATAGTGATTATATACAGCGACAGAAAGAATCTTCTTGGCTGATTCCTGACCGATAACATATTGATCTAGAATCTGGCATATTTCACGAGGTACAGGCAGATTTGATTTCGCTAATTTAGCTGTTTCATTAACTTGCATTTCCTCGCGAATAATATCGTTACAAAGATCGATACATTCATCGCAAATAAATACAGATGGTCCCGCTATCAGCTTTCTCACCTCATGCTGGCTTTTGCCACAAAAGGAACAATAGAGAAGTTTATCGCCATTCATTTTCTCAGACATAATTTAACTCCACAACCATTGAGTAAATGCCATTTTAACAAAGGAAAGTATTGAAATCTGATTAAACAAAGCAAACCCATTTCATTTCTTATTATCTCTACTCGTCAATACTGCATCGACAAGACCATACTTTACCGATTCTTCTGCACTAAGAAAATTATCACGATCCGTATCTCTCTCTATCGTCTTTACTGACTGCCCGCTATGCTTAGCCATGATCTCATTCAAGCGACTTTTCAAATACAAAATCTCTTTAGCATGTATTTCAATATCAGAAGCTTGCCCCTGAAATCCCCCCATGGGTTGGTGAATCATAACGCGGGAGTTGGGCAAACAAAAGCGTTTACCCTTTGCTCCAGCCGTCAACAACAAAGAACCCATACTTGCCGCCTGGCCAACACAAAGCGTACTGACATCGGGTTTTATAAACTGCATCGTATCGTAAATAGCAAGTCCTGCAGAAACCAAGCCCCCGGGAGAATTGATATAAAAAGAAATATCTTTATCTGAACTTTCTGATTCCAAAAATAAAAGTTGAGCCACAATCAAGTTTGCCGATGCTTCAGTAACTGGTCCTACAAGAAAAATAATCCTTTCTTTTAATAATCGTGAATAAATATCATAGGCACGCTCACCCCTCCCGCTGGTTTCAATAACCATCGGAATCAAACCTAAACCTCTCGTCTCCAAATTAACTTGCTCCTGTTTAAGCTGACGCATGAGGATAACCCATCAAATCCTCAAAAGCTATCTCCTGGTCAATCACCTTGACCTGCTCCAATGCCCATGAAACGACATTATCTTCCAATACTATTGATTCGATCTCTCTCAAACGCTCAGGCGACGAGTAGTGCCACTTAACCACTTGCTCAGGATTTTCATAACTCTGAGCATAATACTCTACATATTTTTTTATCTGTTCCGGCTTAACATTCAAATTATGAATTTTTACTAACTCAGCCAAAATTAAACCCAATTTCACACGCCGCTCAGCTCTTTCCAAAAATGATTCTGGCGAGAGAGGGATTTCTTCGCTGTGTATGCCTTGTGTTGCAAGGCTATTTTTGGCATCTTGAACTAAATGTTTTACTTCCTGCGCAACTAAAATTCTTGGCGCATTACATATCGCCGTATCAAGTAAGCATTGCATGATTTGTTCTTTCAGTTTTGCTCGGGTCCTTTGAGAAACTTCACGCTCCAGACTTAATCGAATTTCGTCATACATTCTTTTCATATCGCCATCTTGAATACCAAGTGATTTGGCAAATTCATTATCGATATCAGCTAATACAGGCTCCTCAACTTTGTTGAGCTTGACATTAAATACAACGGGTCTTCCCGCAACTTCTTTATCGTGATAATCATCAGGAAAAATCATTTGAAATGATTTCTCTTCTCCCAAATTCATACCGAGAATAGCATCTTCGAAATCTTTTAAAATGTATCTATCGCCCAGAATCAAAGTAAAATCATTCGCCTTGCCACCCTGGAATTCATTCCCATCGATCAGACCGCGGTAATCGATATTAACTCGATCACCTAATGCTGCTGGTCGATGAACCAATTCATATTTGGCTCTCTGTTTTTGCAAAATATGCAATGTTTTTTCAACTTCTTTATCATCAATTTTTACCACAGGCTTATTCACACTGAGAGCACTCAAATCACCAAGCGTTATATCCGGATAGACCTCAAATGTCGCACTAAATTCATAATGAGCATTATTTTCTTCAGATTGCTTAGCTTTAAAATGTGGAGCTCCGACAACTCGTAAATTTTGCTGCTGGACAGCTTCTTGAAAATGCTTCTGCAACATTTCTCCCAACACTTCCTGACGCAACTTCGCGCCAAATTGTTGAGCCACTATTCTTAGCGGTACTTTACCAGGGCGAAAACCTTGTACTTTTACTTTTCCAGCCAAGCGCTTTAGACGATCGTCTACTTCCACTTGGATATTTTCTTGAGAAATCGAAATATCAAGATTTCGTTCCAAAATATTGGGATTTTCAACGTTTGATTGCATTAAATCTTCCTAAATAACTGCCAAATAATTACCAAGATGAATAAATATGTTGCGTAATATAAGCCGAAAAAGACTTAAACTCGATTCTCTGGTGCGAAAGGGGGGACTCGAACCCCCACACCTCATCGGCGCCAGAACCTAAATCTGGTGCGTCTACCAATTCCGCCACTTTCGCGTATTACCCTGTTTTTACCACTATTTAATTATACCTTTTTATTCATAATATCGCAGCCGAACTATCTTACATCTTGACAAGACACTACTTTACCACTCACTCCCCTGCTATCTGGCCCCATAAAGAAAAGATAAGTCCTCATTAAATCCTGAGGTTGGAGCAATAAATGTTTTATTTCACCCGGATGTGTTTTTGTGCGCTGAGGTGAGTGAACAGGACCAGGAATGAGCGCATTGATACGTAAGTTTGGCAATAACTCCCATTCTTGGGATTGAATTTTAACTAATGCTTCCACACCTGCCTTAGCTACTGCAAACCCACCCCAATAAGCAGAGGGCTCATGACCATGTGTATCTGATGTCATAATAATACTGGCATCGGAAGATGCTTTGAGTAATGGCAGGCAAACTCGATTAAGTGTAGCCGGCGCAAGTAAATTGACTTGCATGATTAATTGCCATTGCTCTAGCGTATGGTTCTCCAATGGCATCGGGCCAAAGGTAAATGCAGCATTATGCAATATCCCATCTAGTCTGCCTAATTGCGATGCAATTGCATCAGCGATCGCCTGAAAATCTTTCTCTACTGCTTTCTCAAAATCAAAAGGAAAAATAATGGCCTCTTCTCTACCTAGCGCTTGAATATCATCGTAGACACGCTCTAGTTTCTCAACTTTGCGACCATGCAAAATGATTGTAGCACCATAAGTAGCATAAGCTATCGCAGCAGCGCGCCCAATCCCCTGCCCAGCCCCGGTAACTAAAATGACTCGTTCGCTAAGTAAATCTTTATCCGCTTGATAATTCTTTAAATTGTTCATCAAAATAAGAGCAATAACATGAAAGACTATCTATTTTATACCTAACTCATTCTAAATCAGTTGCAATACCATGCCATTGCTTATATATGAAGAGTTTATACTTTAAAAGATACATAAAAATTAATCGCCACAGCAACAGGCTGCCGAAGCAAAGTCTGTCACTGTAGCGATCCTCACATAATCCGGAAATGGATAGGGTTACATCTCCATACCACCCATACCACCCATACCACCCATGCCGCCCATACCAGCACCAGGACCAGCAGATTCTTCTTTTGGCGACTCCGCTACCATTGCATCAGTCGTCAGAATGAGGCTCGCAACAGAAGCAGCGTTTTGCAATGCTGAGCGCGTAACTTTGGTAGGATCTAATACACCCATGGAAACCATATCTCCATATTCGCTCGTGGCCGCATTGTAGCCAAAGTTACCCTGACCTTCTTTCACTTTATTAGCTACCACAGAAGGCTCATCACCACAGTTGGCCACAATTTGACGCAATGGTTCTTCTAATGCACGTAAAACGATTTTAATACCTGCATCCTGGTCGTGATTATCACCTTTCACTTTGCTTACGGTATTAATCGCCCGCAACAACGCTACACCACCGCCGGGGATAATCCCTTCTTCCACCGCTGCGCGTGTAGCATGCAGTGCATCTTCGACGCGTGCTTTTTTCTCTTTCATTTCAACTTCAGTAGCCGCGCCTACTTTGATGAGCGCTACACCACCCGCCAATTTTGCCACCCGTTCCTGGAGTTTTTCCTTATCGTAATCACTCGTAGCTTCTTCGATCTGAGTACGAATTTGAACCACACGCGCTTCAATATTTTTAGCGTTACCTGCACCGTCGATAATGGTGGTATTTTCTTTCCCAATCTCAATTCGCTTAGCTTGCCCCAAATCTTCCAGTTTGGCTTTTTCGAGCGACAACCCAACTTCCTCAGCAATTACTGTACCACCCGTGAGGACTGCAATATCTTCCAACATCGCTTTACGGCGATCACCAAAGCCAGGCGCTTTGACTGCGCAAGTTTTAAGTATTCCGCGTATGTTGTTTACCACCAGCGTAGCCAGCGCTTCGCCATCCACATCTTCAGCGATGATCAGCAGAGGCTTGCCTGCTTTGGCTACCTGCTCCAATACTGGTAGTAAATCACGGATATTGGAAATCTTTTTATCGTGCAACAACACATAAGGGTTTTCCAGCAATGCGATTTGTTTTTCCGCGCTGCTGACAAAATAAGGAGAAAGATAACCACGATCAAATTGCATCCCTTCAACGACCTCAAGCTCGTTCTGCAAGCCTGAGCCGTCCTCAACCGTAATCACCCCTTCTTTACCCACTTTTTCCATTGCCTCAGCAATGATCTTGCCTATTTCCACATCGGAATTGGCTGAAATACTGCCAACCTGCGCAATTTCCTTGCTTGTGGAACAGGGTTTGGAAAGCTTTTTCAAATCTTCAATGGTTGCCGTAACCGCTTTATCGATACCGCGTTTTAAATCCATTGGATTCATGCCAGCAGCCACATAGCGCATTCCTTCTTTTACGATAGATTGCGCCAATACGGTCGCGGTTGTAGTTCCATCGCCGGCTACGTCAGATGTTTTGCTCGCGACTTCCTTGAGCATCTGGGCGCCCATATTTTCGAACTTATCTTTCAGCTCAATCTCTTTCGCTACTGAAACACCATCCTTGGTAATCGTAGGTGCGCCATAAGAGCGCTCCAGCACTACATTGCGACCTTTTGGACCCAAGGTGACCTTAACCGCGTCTGCTAGAATGTTGACCCCATTGACCAAATTATGACGGGCCACATCACCGAATCTTACTTCCTTTGCTGCCATCATCTTTCTCCTAATATACAGTTATATTATCTAATTACTAAAAATCTCGAACCCAATTAACCTTCGACTACTCCCATGATATCTTCTTCGCGCATTACCAGATATTCTTCACCTTTTATCTTTACGGCCTGACCAGAATATTTTCCAAACAGTACCTTGTCGCCCACCTTGACTTCCAGCGCGCGAACTTTACCATCATCACCCACTTTACCTTTCCCTACAGCGACTATCTCGCCTTGGTCTGGTTTTTCTGTAGCTGAATCGGGAATAACAATTCCAGAAGCGGTCTTGCGTTCTTCCTCGAGCCGCTTGACAATAACACGGTCATGTAAAGGGCGAATATTCATAGCTGTTTCTCCTAATAATGATTAAAAAAACATGAACACCAATAACGTAAATAACGTTGGCCTGGACAGGGAAAGTCCCGCAGAGGCATTGGCGATAACATAAATAGCATTAGCACTCATCGCCAACGAGTGCTAATAATAGGATCTATTAGAAGGAATTTCAAGTCAATGAGTGATAAAAATTTGTCAGAGCGCAGCCAAAAAGCCGTATGGCACCCTTGTACCCAAATGAAAGAACATGAGATTTTTCCTCCCGTTTCCATAGTAAAAGGTCATGGAGTCTGGTTATACGATTCCAATGGCAATTGCTATATCGATGCAATCAGCTCCTGGTGGGTCAATCTGTTTGGCCATTGCCACCCTCACATCAATAGCGCCCTCAATGATCAGCTCAGCAAGCTTGAACATGTCATGCTTGCTGGTTTCACGCATGAACCCGTCGTATCACTATCAGAACGACTATGCAAATTAGCGCCGGGCAACCTGGGACATTGCTTTTACGCCAGCGATGGCGCTTCGGCGACTGAAATTGCTCTGAAAATGAGCTTTCACTACTGGCAACAATGTGGTCTGACTGCCAAAATCGATTTTATTAGCTTACAAAACGGCTATCACGGTGAAACGCTGGGAGCCCTGTCAGTAACCGATGTCGCGCTTTTTAAACAAATCTATGCACCCTTACTGCGACATACCCAGCACATGCCCTCCCCGGACTGGCGTAATGCAGTGGAAGGAGAATCTCCTGAGGAACATGCATTGAAAGCAGCCAATAAGCTGGAAAATTATCTCAATGAACATCATGCTCATACTGCCGCACTAATCCTAGAACCGCTCGTTCAAGGTGCCGCAGGAATGGGAATGTATCATCCTGTTTATCTACAGCGTGCCAGAGAAATCTGCAGTAAATATCAAGTACATCTGATTGCAGATGAAATTGCGGTTGGATTTGGTCGTACGGGGACGATGTTCGCTTGTGAACAGGCCAGCATCACGCCTGATTTTTTATGTTTGTCAAAAGGATTGAGCGGTGGTTATTTGCCGCTTTCAGTTGTCATGACAACTAACACCATTTTTCAAGCTTTTTATCATGACAAGACCTCTCAGGCTTTTTTACACTCACATTCCCATAGCGGCAATGCTTTGGCCTGCCGGGCTGCGCTGGCCACACTCGACATCTTCGAGCAGAACAATATTCTTGAAGCCAATCGTATTAAAGCAAATTATCTCAACCAACTGTCACAATCGCTTCAATCTCATCCCAAGGTAAGCAATTTTCGTAACTGCGGCATGATATGGGCGTTCGAAGTCATTACTGATGACCCTACTTTTACAAACTCTTTCTTTAAAAGGGCGCTCGATAAAAAACTATTGCTGCGTCCACTCGGCAATACTGTTTATTTCATGCCCCCCTACATTATTAATGAAGATGAAATGGATTGGCTGGTAAAAAGCGTATTGCATATTCTTGATACGTTTTGATACAAAATAAAGGGAAACCATCATCATGCAACTCACTTTCTTGGGCGGCGCCGGTGAAGTCACTGGCTCAAGCTACCTGATCGAAACCACTCACACACGTTTTCTTGTGGATTGCGGCATGTTCCAAGGGGGGCGTGAGGCAGATCGTAAGAATAGAACGGCTTTCTGCTTCGATCCGGAACAGATTGACTTTGTTCTGCTCACTCATGCTCATATTGATCATTCCGGGCTACTCCCTCGCTTAAGCGCATGGGGTTTCAGAGGCCCCGTTTACACGACTGAAGCCACTATCGATCTCCTTAAGGTCATGCTCAAAGATAGCGCCTATATCCAGGAAAAGGAGGCTGAATGGCAGAATAAAACGTTAAGACGCAAGCACCTATTCTCCAATCACGAAAATGCCCCACTTTATACCGTTGCACAAGCAGAAACCTTTCTTAAACAATTGCGTGGCGTAAGCTATGACACAGAAATTTCCCCTCACCCATCAGTACGCTGCAAATTCCGTGATGCAGGACATATACTGGGTTCCGCCATTATTGAACTATGGATAAAATCTGACACAGAGCAGAAAAAATTGGTATTTTCCGGTGACCTTGGACAACTCACCCACCCTATCGTACGCGACCCAACGCCCATTCAGCAAACCGACATCCTGCTCATAGAATCAACCTACGGTAATCGCTTGCATCGAACCATGACCGATACTCTGGATGAATTGGTCCATGCTATCAACGATACGCTATTGCGCAAAGGCGGCAACATCGTCGTACCCGCTTTTGCTGTAGGACGCACACAGGAATTACTCTTTCTGCTGGTGGATCTTCACCGTCAGGGCAAGCTTGGAGAGATGGATATCTATGTAGACTCACCCATGGCGCTTGCCGCCACAGACATCACACTAAAGCATGCCAAACTGCTAGACAAGGAGGCAACCGAGACCCTGCAGTGGTTCAACAGTAGCGGCAGAAAATTAAAGATAAATTTTATCCAGGATGTTGAAGACTCGATCACACTTAACACGGTACAACAAGGCGCAATTATTATTTCTGCCAGCGGCATGTGTGATGCGGGGCGTATCAAATATCACCTCAAATTTAATCTTCCCAGACCCGAATGCTCCATCCTCATAACCGGCTTTCAAGCTGCAGGAACACTGGGGCGAAGATTGGTTGATGGCGCCAAGCAAGTTCACATCTTCGGACAGGAGATACCTGTTCGCGCGGACATCTACACCATTGGTGGCCTTTCCGCACACGCGGATCAAGCAGGTTTGCTGAGCTGGTTGAAAAATTTCAACAGTGAACCAGAAAGAATCTTTGTCGTTCATGGTGAATCAAGTAGTGCCGCTGCATTGGCAGATGCTATTGAACAAAAGCTAAAGTGGCATGCCATTGTGCCAGAACGACTCACTTCAATCCCGCTTTGAACGAAATACATCTTTACTACAGCAACATCAATGCCATCCCCGGAAAAATCGCTTCAATGAGCCATAACCATAGTGGCGTGAATACTCCATCATCACTCATGCATTGTGGTCGATTTTGGTTTGGGGCCGGTCCCACGTAAGTGGGTCAGGTGTTGCAATAAATCAAACCAGAATGGTGCACCAAAGAGTGAGGCCGATGCAGTGATCAGCCAGCCAAAAATAATTAACAGGAAACCAGGATAATCATAATGATAAAATTCAAGAAAACTGGAGCAGCCAGATTCTGTTTTGCAAAATTGCTGATTCTGCCAGCCAATAGGCAACTCTTCCAATTGTTTAAAAGAATCAATCATGGCCTGACTCTTGTCCTCGGCAACGTCATCATTAGCCGTAAGCACCCTATCTTCTGCGATGGGGGCTGAAAGAGGAAGGCTAGTCGTCATGGTAATTCGGGCGGCTAAAGTCGGTTGTTTCCACAATGTTGAAAAAAGGTGAATGCTATCGATATTCAACATCGCCGCCAGCACGAAGGCAATGCCAAAACACCAAACCTGCGATTGCCGCTTGAATGAACCAGCCACCCGGTCCATTCCTGCATCGAACCAGGCAACCAGTTGCTCATGCAATTTCTCCATTTTACCGGCTGATCTTTCATACATGCCACGAAGTAGTTTGCGAATTTGCTCGTCCTTGATGGCATCAATGTCCTCGCTGAGTCTTGCAAAATCATCAGGTGCGGATTGGATCGCATCGATCAAGGCAAGTGAGAAATTTTTTGAATCGATGTAGGAAGGGCGACTCCCGAGATCTGCCAGCGATGTAGCTGCGCCGTTACCTGTCGGATGCACCAATGCATGATTGTAAATTCTTAAAAGCAGTTCCTCGCCACAGGGATTGCCAGCATTCAGGAGCTTTTTAATCCCTGTCAACAAACTCTTCGAGCGAAGACCGAGAAAAGATGCGATGGACTCATAAATGGAACTCGTAATCAATGCAACCGATGCATAGCAAAACACCAATCCAATCGCAACTTCCACAACTGTGCCACTTAGCATTTTGCCCTCCTGGACATGGATATCACTTCACTTTACTTGTCACGTACTTTCGAGCAATCATTCATATAATCAGGATTAAACCCGAATATTTCATAAATTGGCACGTGCCCTCACTTGTCTTTTGATTAATAAGAAAGATTTTGCTCAGTCGGGTGTATGAGTCACTACACCACTCTTTCTCAAAACTTCCCTATTAATCAAAATCCTGCGTGATCATCACGCGAATTTATGAAATATTCGGGTTAAAGGCCATTGCGTCCGCCTTCCTTACTTTGAGGTGAGCTGATATTTCCTGGCTGCCAGATTGCCGATCTGCTTGCCCATCGCAGCGCCAGTCATGCCTGAATTACGATAGTGCACCCCATCATAAATACGTGCATTGATCACCTCCTGCATGAAATCGTCGATTTTCACCCAACTCCGCACCGCTCCCCCCGCTGCATTGCTGGTTGTGGTCAATAACGGCGTAGCACCCGTTCCGATCTCTGCTTGCAACACGGTACCGACAGCTGCAGAAACGATGCAATGCGCACAGGGATACTCGGGATGCATGGGGGTATCAATGAAAGGTATCCAGGATGGATCTCTTTCCGTCGCGTCATTGCCATCGATGTCGCCATTGCGGATTGCAGTCACGGGCCGCCAGAAGCCATAATGATACTTGGCATCGAATACAGCGATCAGCGCATCATCTGATGCTTGGGTGACTGCCGCAAATAGCCGCGCGTTCTGCGTAATTTCTCTTCCCGGAACATTTGCGACCGAGCGCACGATGCCATGGTAAATCGGTGGCATGACTTCTTCCCAGAAACGGGCAATCTCAGTCTGTCCACTCGTACGCTGCTGACTGTCCTTACGACCAAGCGCTTTGACTTCATTATAGTCACGCGCCCACAATTCACTTCCTAGTTCAGGCGGTGGCGTTGGGCGAAACTGGGCAGGATTCGACATCAACCAAGGCTTACGCTGCGCCCACTGGGGTGCTTCCGGAATTACCGTAGGGATATAGGTGCCAGCACTCGTAGGCGGACGATAGGTTTCTAATCCAGCAGCTCCATCCTCTATGCGCAACGCCAGGATCGCTGCAGCCGCTTTCTCGCCTATGGCAATACCTCCAGTTTTTGCTGGCCCATCAGCAATCGCCGCGAGAGCAGCCTGATAGACACTATTAATCGCTGCCTGTTGAGCGGGTACGAGCTTCGATAATGCCGCATGGTTCGCAGCCGCGACTGCGGCCTCAACCGATGCCCCGGAAGCGGCCTCTAGCTTCAGATCACTCACTGGATATCGCTGAGTGATCGCATTGGTAGCTTCATAGACTGCTGCATGCACCATTGCCAGTGCCCGCTCTGCAGGTAGCGGTCCGATATTGGCGTTAACAACGATATCTCCAGCCCGCTGGTTCCATTCTGTCACGGCATCCGCATGCGCTGACGAAATCGTAAATACCCAAACAGCCGTGATCAGAAGCACTATTCGCTGGCATTTAATCCTGTATTCCATACTATTCTTTCCTTTCCTTTTCTGTCCCAAACTTAAAAAACTCCCAATCATCCTTCCTGCGACAATTTGCCACATTTTCAATACCTGCTTTCGCAGTAATAATAAGACACCTACAGCTTTCACTTCATTCAGTATGCTCATACTCATCCTTGTATATCAGAAACGATTCTCATGCAAATGTTCTTAATTAGAAGGATGGGTACTGTGGTAATTGAAACACGCTATCAGATGCATCACCGCTAGTTAAATAAAACCACTATCCTTCCTCTACTTCACCTGCCTTTTTACTGAAACAATGTAAAAAGACAGGTGTTTTTTTGCGAGCAGCCACTGTCGGAAAGTATCTTGAAATGCATGATTCAGGCCAGCCGATTCACGCCAACAAGCTAGCCCGAATATTTCATAAATGCGCGTGATGATCACGCAGGATTTTGATTAATAGGGAAGTTTTGAGAAAGAGGGGTGTAGTGACTCATACACCCGACTGAGCAAAATCTTTCTTATTAATCAAAAGACAAGTGAGGACACGTGCCAATTTATGAAATATTCGGGCTAGGGCCTCCTCTGCTCCGAAAGTACCAGTTCCACTTGCTGCTGACTGACTGGCATCGCACGCGCCGATTGCTTGATCCGCGCAGCACGCTTTTTCCACCAGATATAGACGCCTATCACACTGAGCATAGCCACGACAAGCTCCATTACCGAGATTGGGATACGCCCCGAATGCAGTGGGAATTGCGCTTGGACAAAAATATCCGCCGCGGTTCCCTTCCAGGGCTGACGATCACCCAGATATTGTCCATCCACTCCATCATCATATAAGCGCTTATGGCCGACGCCCCCGATACCATGATCGGCGTCCGGGTAAAAGAATTGCACACCATAAATACCAAGAGACCTTTGCAAAAGTCCTTTCCTCGATTACTAATTCATTGTTTTTATTAATATAATATTTTTAAAAATAGGGTTTTGCAAAGGCTTCAAAGTAATTAAAGATATACAAAGCATAGATTCAATTACCTGAGAGAAGAACCCAAGCAGTGAAACGGCTTGCCGAGCAAACAAACCTCCAAAGGTTACCGGCGTACAACCTGTCTGGCCACAATAATTATGAGCGTAATCAACAGCGTCAGCATGAGCGCTACTATGCTCTCAAAACGCTGATAAAACGTCTGGGTTGACTATTGTTCCGTGATCAAGTTATTCCTTGCGCGAATATATGTCAGGATGATGAATTTCCAAGAACCATTCTGGCTGTTGCACCGCTACGAAACCATTTTGCTCATACAGTCCGTGCGCATCATAAGTTGCCAACATCCAACGGCGCAGCCCTTGCAACTGTGGATGCGCAAGGATGCACGAAATCAGCCATTTTCCGAGTCCACGCCCTCTGTAATCCGAGACGACAAACACATCGGAAAGATAGGCAAACGTGGCACAATCCGAAATAGCGCGAGCAAAACCAATTTGCTTGTTACAGTGATACAACCCAAAACACAGCGAATGATTCACCGACTTCTCGACAGTGGCTCTTGGAATATGCTTGGCCCAATAAGACTCCTTGCACAAAAAACCATAAATCATTTCCATGTCCAAATCTTCCCGGTTGTCTGTCACCGTGAATTCACCTTGTTGCCATTTCATAAATCGTTCTCTTTGCAAGGTTTAACGTTTGAACTAGCTGACAGGCAAAAGCAGTGCTCCGCTCTGTTTTTGCCTGTCAGTGTTGAGTAAATTGTCACGTATCATTACGAGCAGCAAGCGCTTTGAACCTGTTGAATTGGGGGACATGGAACCGTACCGTAGGAACAAAAAACACAGCAATCACCCGGCCTTGGCTTAAGCAGTACACCACACTCCTTACACTCATAAAACCACTGACAAGCATGGGTAGACATCGTCTCAATTTCTTTGTGCCCGCACTCAGGACACGTAATAGCTGATTGCAGAATGATTTCTTTAGCCATGAATATCCTCTCGTCGCTGCTTGTATTTGAGCCTATCTTATTTGGCAGTAATAATTCCCCAATGGCCCGCGAAAATGCTGTTTGTAGCATATCTCATCAAATGGCGGAGAATTTTCGTTCTCTTCCCAATCAACCCAGCTTGCCGTCAATTCTCGCCCGCCAGTAAATAGGGGCAAAGTGTGCTGCCCATAACGTGAAGCAGATGAGCCATACCGCACCTGCGCATAGATAGAGTATCGGCCCAAGAGAGGAAGCAGCCGGTATGATGTCAGGCAGTATTCTGAACACTGTGGCAGCCTGAAAGCCAAGAAACAGCAGCCAGGTAAAATGATCCAGCACCAGCGGGCGACCAGAGTGCCCTATCGTCACACGTGAGGCCATACCCAGTACCATGCTGGCAAAATAGCCAATCGCCAGCGCATGGAGTGGTGCAAGCCCAAACCAGATGCGTTCACCCTCATTCAACCACATCATCAGACTCTGTGCTGCAAACAGCAGCATCGACACGCTCAGCCAGGCAAACGAAATATGCAGTACGGCCAGCAGGCTCACGCTGAAGCTGCGCGACAATCCCCAGGCCCACGACAGATAGAGTGCACAGCCGGCCAATGGCAAATCCACCCACCACGCATACTGCGGCATCCCCGCGAGCTGTAACAAACCATGACCCGCTGAGCAGGCAAGCATCAGCCAAAGCAGAACATAAGGCCTGACAATCACGTAGTTTTCCAACACTCGGCTGGAGAAAAAAGGAATCATGCGGTGCGAAACAGTTAACAAAATGGGTAGCAGGAAAAACCAGATTCCTGCCTGTCGCGAAAAATCAATAAATAATGAATGATCAGTCAGGAGCCATGCCAGATAAGCTGCCACGCCCAACCAGCCAAAGATGAAGGCGACACTGGCCACGCGCGCGTGGCGCTTATCCTCCGCTTGCGTGTTGAGCAGAACACGTAATAGCGCCATGATCGCAATCGCCCACCCCGTCAGCATTGCTATGATCCCAGCTGCCAGCACAGGCTTACCGATGAACAAACCAGCGTAGAACATGACGATGCCCCCGGCCATGAACAAACATGTGGCAAGAAAATGACGTGATTTGATTTTTTCACCATTCATCCAGTTTGGAAACGTGGTAAATAAAAAACCAAAAATGAAAAATGGGAAGAAACCATATACCATCAAGAAGGCATGCGCCCAGATGGGTGTCATACTCCATACTGGCGCACTGCCGACGACGCCATAGCGCCCCATCAGATCAAACGCCCACCATAACAGCGTGAACACACCCTGCAGCGCACCCACCAGAAACAAACTACGATGCGGTGCGGCAGACAAGTGATGCCAGATAGTTGCCTGTTTATTCATACATTTTCCTTGTAATTTAGTTTAATTTTTTCTAGCGGATGAATAGCCCTTAAGTTATATCCGACTTTTTCTCTTACCGTTTTTATCAGGCTACATATTTGTTATGATGTACTCATTATTTATGTAAGCACCCTATTTGATGTAATGCTCAATATTGATTTGCATTGTCACTCTGCTGTTTCAGATGGTCTTCTGACACCCGCTCGCCTCGTAGAGCACGCGGCCTTGCGTGGCGTCAAGGTGCTTGCGTTAACTGACCATGATGATGTAGCGGGATTAACTGAGGCCCGTATTGCCGCGCGTGAAAAAAATATCATACTTATTAACGGTGTGGAAATCTCCGTTACGTGGCAAGGCAGAACCCTGCATATCATCGGCCTCGGTATCGATCCTGAATACCCTCCATTGGAGCAAGGCCTCGCATCAATACGTGAAGGACGAGTGGAACGTGCACGTAACATCGCTGCTCACCTCGATCGTTGCGGCATTCATGGCAGCTTCGAGGGTGCCTATGCCTATGCCGGTGATGGACGATTGATCGGTCGTACCCATTTTGCGCGTTTCCTGGTTGAAAAAGGATACGCTAAAGATGTCCGGTCGGTGTTCAAAAAATACCTCGTCAAGGGTAAACCAGGTTATACCCCTCACCAGTGGGCAACCTTAAAGGATGCAGTTAGCTGGATACGTGGCAGTAGTGGTCAGGCAGTCATTGCTCATCCCGCGCGCTACCAATTGGGTAAAAACGTTCTGGAAGCATTACTCCACGAATTTCGTGACCTTGGCGGCACAGGTCTTGAAATCATCTCACCCAGTCATACCTCCGATCAGACAAAGCTGTTCGCACATCATGCCGAGCGATTGAATTTATTGGCTTCATGCGGCTCTGATTATCATGGACCTGGCGAAAGTTATTTTGATCTCGGCCAATTACCGCCACTACCTGCTGGATGCACGCCTATCTGGCATGATTGGAATATTGAGCAAAATTAGATCATTATTGAACGGCTGCAGCAAACTTGCGCTATATTACGATAACATATCGATAAAGACTCGGATCTCAATTAATCATGGCACAATTTTTTACTATTCATCCCCAAAATCCCCAAATAAGGCTGTTACGACAAGTCGTCTCGATTCTGCGCGATGGCGGCATCATCGTTTATCCGACAGACTCCTGCTATGCGCTCGGTTGTCAGATCGGCAACAAAGATGCCATGGAACGCATACGCACTATACGGCAAGTCGATGAGCATCATCATTTCACGCTGGTATGCAGGGATTTGGCTGAGATTTCCAACTATGCCAAGGTAGATAATATTCAATACCGCCTACTCAAGGCGTGCACACCAGGCAACTATACGTTCATACTCAAAGCCAGCCGTGAAGTACCCCGCCGCTTGCAGCATCCCAAACGTCAGACTATCGGTTTGCGTATTCCGGACCATCCCGTAGCCCATGCCCTACTGTCAGAATTGAATGAGCCGTTATTGAGCTCCACTCTGATTCTGCCTGGAGATGAGTTACCGCTGAATGATGCCGAGGAAATCCGCCAACGCCTGGAACGTCAGGTAGATCTGATAATCGATGCGGGTTCTTGTGGTGTAGACATGACAACTGTGATTGACCTGACAGGTGATACCCCTGAATTAGTCCGCGCAGGCAGAGGCAGCCTCATACCCTTTGGGATGGTACATGGATAGTATCATTCAAGGCATCGCCATTTATGCACTCCCCGTTATTTTTGCCATTACCTTACATGAAGCAGCACATGGTTATGTTGCCAAGCATTATGGTGACTTGACTGCTTATATGGCAGGGCGCATCACGCTCAATCCGCTCAAGCATATCGATCTGGTGGGAACTGTCATTGTACCGCTGACGCTGTTTATCATCGGCAAGCTAACGATGGGCACTGGTTTTCTGTTTGGCTGGGCCAAACCGGTACCCGTTAATTTCAATCAGTTACGGCACCCTAAGCGTGACATGCTGTGGGTTGCGGCAGCAGGACCTGGCGCTAATCTTTTCATGGCCTGTTTCTGGGCATTGATCATCAAGCTGGGGCTGATCTTCCCAGAAGGCATTTACGCTAAACCGATGATCCTGATGGGCATGGCAGGTATCGAAATCAACCTTATTCTAATGGTACTGAATCTGCTGCCATTGCCGCCTCTGGATGGAGGACGTATGGCTGTCAGTTTGCTACCCTATCGTCTCGCCTACCAATTCTCAAAGATCGAGCCTTATGGGTTTATGATTTTGTTATTATTGATGATGACTGGCGTGTTGGGTATGATCGTCTGGCCATTTATCATCATAATGAAGCAACTCCTCGTTTGGTTGTTTGGATTGTATGTCTAACCCCGCAATGCAAAACGGTTTGCCTTTCATAAACAAGCGGTCCACCAATGCTCTCATTGAATCTCTGATCAACTCTGTATTAATTTAGGATTTGTAGCATGTTTGCTGATCGCGTTTTATCGGGAATGCGCCCGACCGGTAGCCTGCATTTAGGGCACTATCATGGTGTGCTGAAAAATTGGGTAACATTGCAACAGCAGTACGAATGTTTGTTTTTCGTCGCTGACTGGCATGCATTAACTACTCATTACGACTCACCTGAACTGATTGAGCAACATACCTGGGACATGATTATCGACTGGTTGGCTGCCGGCGTTGATCCTGCTCAGGCAACCCTGTTCATTCAGTCTAAAGTACCTGCTCATGCTGAGTTATATCTGTTGCTTTCGATGATTACGCCGCTTGGCTGGCTGGAACGCGTCCCTACCTATAAAGACCAGCAGGAGAAATTGACTGAAAAAGATTTGAGCACCTATGGTTTTCTGGGTTATCCCCTGCTGCAGAGTGCGGATATTCTCATTTACCGCGCTAATCTTGTTCCTGTCGGCGAGGATCAAGCACCTCATCTTGAGTTTACCCGGGAGATCTCCCGTCGCTTCAACCATATTTTTGGTAAAGAACCTGGATTTGAAGAAAAAGCAGAATTAGCAATCAAAAAACTTGGCTCCAAGAAATCCAGACTTTACAGTGAGTTACGAAATCTTTACCAGGAGCAGGGTGATGAGGGCGCACTCGAGGAAGCCAAATCATTGCTGGATGAACAGCAAAATCTAAATATGGGTGACCGGGAACGATTATTTGGCTACTTAGAGGGAAAGAGCAGAGTCATTCTTGCAGAGCCTGAAACACTCCTCACGCAGGCATCGAGAATGCCAGGACTGGATGGTCAGAAAATGTCCAAATCCTATAACAACACTATCAGCTTGCGCGAAGATGCGGACAGCATCAGGAAAAAAATCCGCACCATGCCGACTGATCCGGCACGTGTACGCCGCAGTGACCCAGGTGATCCGGCCAAATGCCCGGTATGGTCATTTCATTCGGTTTACTCCAATGATGAGGTCAGGAGCTGGGTACAGCAAGGCTGTAAAAGCGCAGGCATTGGCTGCCTGGAATGCAAGCAACCTGTCATTGATAGCATACTGGCTGAACTCGCACCCATTAGTGAGCGCGCTAAAATGTATGAGGAAGATCCGGCGCTTGTCAGAAATATCGTTGCAGACGGTTGCGAAAAGGCCAATAAATTAGCAGAAGAAACCATGCGCGATGTCAGGGAAGTCATGGGACTGAATTATTCCTAAGTAGCCACGCCAAAACGAAGTTCCACTAAATCGTAAGACTCGTTTTAACGAAACTTCGTTTTCTCAGACTCTGCGCGCTGGCGCCCTGCACTATATCCATCTCGCTCACTTATTCAGAGCTGCCTTGATATCTTGTCTTTCACTGACTTCAAAATTAAGAAAGTAACTTATCGCTGCTCATGAGCATGTTAGACAGCACGGTCAATACTCAGCCCATTGCCAAGATTTGTGGTCAACCGCTATTAGAGATACCACGCGACCTCTATATCCCGCCAGAGGCTCTAGAAGTATTTCTCGAGACCTTTGAAGGTCCGCTCGATTTATTACTGTATCTCATACGCAAGCATAATCTTGATATCCTGGATATCCCGATGGCGGAGCTCACCCAGCAATACATGGCTTATGTGGACATGATGCGTGCCGATCAATTTGAACTGGCGGCGGAATACCTGCTCATAACCGCGCTGCTGATCGAAATCAAGTCGCGCATGCTGCTACCCCACCCTGTTACCGCTGTGGAAGAGGAAACTGATCCGCGGGCAGAGCTGGTACGCCGCCTGCTGGAATACGAACAAATGAAAAAGGCGTCGATGCGCCTCAACGAATTACCTCAAGCCAATCGGGATTTTGCCCCGGTACAGGTATGGATTGATCACGTCGCAACCAAGCAACTCGCCCATGTAAATGTAGATGATTTACGACACGCCTGGATTGCGCTGATCGAACGTGCCAAGGTAAACCGCCATCACCATATCGGCCATGAAGAAATTTCAGTCCGGGCCTGCATGAGTCAAATCCTGCGCAGTCTGCAAGGCCATGATGCAGTGCGCTTTGATGAACTATTCAGTAAAACTGCCGGTGTCGTGGAAATCGTCGCCAATTTTCTCGCCTTGCTGGAACTTGCCAAGGAAACACTCGTCGATATCACTCAATCCGAAAACTTTGGAACGATTTATGTCAAATCAACCCAATCCGCCCCTTCCCTCTGAAACGCCTACCTCCTTCAATCAGCACGAAATCATCAAAATCCTGGAAACAGCACTGCTGACTGCGCAAGAACCTCTCGCTATTTCAGAAGTAAAAAAATTATTCGAAGGAGAGGTCAGCAGCAAAACACTCCATGCGTTACTCGAGGAATTACGTGATAAATGGCGTGATAGTGGCATTGAACTGGTCAATGTCGCTGGCGGCTGGCGCTTCCGCAGCAAGCCGGAAATGCAGGTATTTCTCGATCGACTCAACCCACAGAAACCGCCCCGCTACTCGCGGGCAATACTGGAAACACTAGCGATTATCGCCTACCGGCAACCCGTGACACGCGGCGATATCGAAGAAATCCGCGGAGTAGCCGTCTCAAGTACGATCCTGAAAACTCTGGAAATACGTGGATGGATCGAAGCAGTCGGACAACGTAATGTGCCCGGCAGGCCCACTCTCTACGCTACTACAGAGACCTTTCTCAATGACCTCAACCTTCGATCGCTCGAACAGCTCCCCCCATTGGATGAACTGGCAATACTGACTGATCCGGAAAATCAAGAGATCATATCCTCTCCAGAAACGATTGATGCGCAGCAAAGTGAGGAAATCTCTTCATTAAATCCTGAGGAATAGCACCAAAATATTTATTGGATTTAGCGACAACTCGTTTATCCTTATCGATGGGCTGAAATATTCCAGGATTGGTTGTTAGCCAAGATGAGTTATTGGTCACCAGCATATTCTCATCAATCAGAAAATCCAGCGTAGTAGAGCAAATGGGCGAGGCGACATCCGCGCTCTACGATGTTCAGCGTGTTACACATACAATATAAATCTAATAGAAAGTATTACTCAGGAAGGTTGCTCTGACAATTATCTGGCGTCAGGACCAGCATCCAGGTAATTGTGATCAAGGTCTAATGTTTAGTTTCCCTACTATTCCTTTTACTCTTATTTCTGGAAATATAAATAAAGGAACACCGATCAATACACGAGCCACCTACCTCTATTAACTCATGTATCAATCAGTATTTCTTGGTATTACCCAGGAATAGCAAATGCCGCATGGCAGATTCTTCTGTGAATCAGCAACGACCCTTTTTGGCTTGACCGGGAGGACAGTGATAACCTGGGTTTCCTCCGCTGGGATATCCATAGTGTGGATCTCTAGGTGGCGCACCATAATATTGACCTCCAGGGGGGGCAGCATAATAGTGATCTCGACGTGGCGCAACATAATGTGGCCGCGGATCATGATCTGTGGTAACCGCAGTTCCTGCCGCTGCCCCCAGTGCTCCACCGACAATCGCACCTTGGCGACCTCCCATTTCATTGCCAATAGCTGCTCCTGCAGCTCCGCCAAGCGCCCCGCCAATGGCTGCATCAAGTGTAGAGTTGTCTGCGCTTGCTTCCACAGTAGCCAGTGCAAGCGCTAATAGTAAGTATTTCAAATTCATGGCGTAATTGTCCCGTTAAGAATAGATTAATGAGTATATTTATTATCGTTACTTGTCATTAGAACTTTAGAGAATATAACCACATGACCCATTACAGCAAACTTGAATTCATACAGTCATTTATTGCCATCTGAAAACTTTCGATGGACGAAATGACTGTTGCCCCGGTCTGACCCTGTTTTACTGACGTTTGAATGACAAGGATACCTTACCTTAGCTGAACTGATAATGAATAGCTGGTATAGCTAAATCTAGACAAGCAGAGCAGTGGAATATTGTCGACAATTCTTACAATATATCTTGTTAACAAGATCACTTATTAATTAAATATTATAACAATCAGTTAATTATAGTTAATGGCATGAGAAATGCTTAATATCAAATGCAATAAATATTAATTAAATAACTAGTCTATAGTTTCTATTAATCAACACTCATGTCCATGTGCCTAATATTCATTATCTAAGGAATCAATATGAACATCATGATCAAGTCTATTTTTTGTCTATTTCTATTCACTTCAATGATGCAGATCGCTGTAGCTGATGTTTGTGAATATACTCCGCGTAATCTCATCGGTGCAGGCACTTCTGGATCGGTTGCTACAGGTGCTGCTGCTACAACTGCTGCTGGTATAGGCATGAAAGCAGCTGGTTTCTATATTCTGCCTCATGCAACAACCGGTGCTACTATGTTGGCATCTACTGCAGGTGGAGCCTCGGCGGCTGGAACAGTCGGCATAATGGGTGGAACTGCTGGTGCGATTGGAACAGTTAGCGCGGTTCTCATGTCTCCCTTCGTCATTACTTCTGCTGCAATTACTGCCTTGGGTATTGGAATCTATGAAGGCGTTTGCTATCTAAGAGAGCAAAAATAACTTCGTCTTAACGGAAATAAATTTAGCTAAACGCCCTCGGCTACGCCGAGGGTTTAAATTTGATAAATACTGACGAATATACTCAACATCAGTCGCCCCCTCTTTAAAGCTGCTTCACAACATACTGAATAGCAGCATCTTCTTCGCTGATACTGACGTCAAACCCCAGTCTGCGCACCAGTTCCAGCATGGATCGATTGGTTGCCAGCACTTCGCCTTCCATGATCTTGATTCCCTTGGCGCGAGCGGCGTCGAACAGGCAATTCATAAGCTTGTTGCCAATCCCCTTTCTCTGCCACTCGTCTGCCACGACCAGGGCAAATTCGCACGACTGGCCATCAGCACTGGTTACATAGCGGCAAGCACCTAATTCCTTTTCCTGATTATCTTGCTCCAGCACAGCAATCAGCGCCATTTCACGGTCATAGTCGATTTGCGTGAAGCGCACCAGCATGGGCTGCGAAAGCTCCTGCAGTGTATCCATGAAACGAAAATATTTGGATTCAGCCGATAAACCCCGTACGAATTCCTGCTCGATCTCGGCATCCTCCGGACGTATCGGGCGGATCGTGAGATCGGTGCCATCGGGCAACTGCCAGCGCGTGATCAAGCGGACAGGATAAGGGTGGATCGCCATGTGCGCATAGCGATCAGCAGAGGGTAGCAGATAATCCACCACCATCCGCGCATCGACTGCGCACGCACCATTCTCATCAACGATCAGAGGATTAATATCCATTTCTTTGATCCAAGGGAGTTCGCACACCATTTCTGATACACGCAAAAGGACGCTTTCCAACGCAGCCATATCGATGGGTGGCAGATTACGAAAAGCCATCAGAAGTTTAGCGATACGCGTTCTCTGGATCATGTCTTTCACAAGAAAACGGTTGAGTGGCGGAAGCGTAACCGCACGATCGCCCAGCACTTCGACCAGCACACCGCCTGTTCCAAACGTAATGACAGGGCCAAATACCGGATCGGTGGTTACACCGACCATCAATTCCCGGCCATTGGGTTTGATGATCATTGGCTCAACGACCACACCATCTATCCGCGCGCTGGGATTATTTTTTTGCACTGACTGGATGATCTCGTGATAAGCCGATCGAACGGCCTGCGCATTCCCGAGGTTCAGACGAATCCCGCCTACATCCGACTTATGCGTAATATCCGGAGAATTGATTTTCATGGCAACTGGCAAACCTAGCTGCTCTGCGATCAATAACGCTTCGCTAGGAGAACGCGCCATCATGGCTTTGGCAATCGGGATATGAAATGCCGCCAGAATCGCTTTGGATTCCATTTCGCTCAGGACTTTGCGATGCTCCGCCAATGCACCTTCGATCAGCAAGCGTGCGCCTTCCACATCGGGTGAGCTGTAACGAGAAATCGGACCGGGTGTCTGCATCAACAGCTTCTGATTCTGATAATAGGCAGAAATGAACGAGAACACTTCAACTGCGGGTTCCGGTGTGCGGAAATTGGGTATTTTCGCTTGATTAAACGCCTGCCTGCTTTCAGTCACCTGCGCTTCCCCCATCCAGCAGGCGATAAGCGGTTTATCAAATTTTGCGGCAATCTCGATGATGGCCTGCGCGACTTCCAGCGGTTGGGTCATCGCCTGTGGCGTCAGGATAACCAGCACGCCATCCACGCCATCATCCTGCATGCAATGCATGACAGCGTGGCGATAACGCTCTGCAGTTGCATCACCGATGATATCCAGCGGATTACCATGCGACCAGGTATCCGGCAAACCGGTATTCAATTGAGATAGCGTATTCTCAGACAGCGTGGCGATTATGACGCCCAGATCCGCAGCCCGGTCTGTCGCCATCACACCCGGCCCGCCGCCATTGGTCACAATCGCCAACCGGTTGCCACTTGGGTGAAAATGAGTCGAGAGCGCCTGTGCAGCCGAAAATAACTGCACGATAGTATTCACCCGCACGACACCGGCACGCTGCAACGCCGCATCGAATACGTCATCCGCACCGACCAGGGCGCCGGTATGAGAAAACACCGCTTTGGAGCCCGCCTCATGGCGACCCGCCTTGACAACAAAGATAGGTTTGATCCTTGTCACGGCACGCAACGCACTCATAAAGCTGCGCGCATGCTGAATACCCTCGATATAGAGCAGAATACTTTCGGTATGGGGATCAGAAGCAAGGTAATCGAGTATCTCCCCAAAATCCATTCCTGCTGCAGCACCCATTGAGATAATGCTGGAAAAACCGACATCATTAGGTCGTGCCCAGTCCATAATCGCCGTGCAGAATGCACCCGACTGAGAGATCAGCGCAAGCCCCCCCGCTTTGGCACTATCCTTGCTGAAGGTGGCATTCAGCCCCACCCGCGGACAGAGAATGCCCAGGCAATTCGGGCCAATCAGCCGCATGCCATATCGCCGTGCGTTTTCAACCACAGCACGTTCAAGCACCGCTCCTTGTGGTCCGGTTTCTCTAAAACCTGCCGACAGCACCAAAGCAAAACGCACGCCATGCTTGCCACACGACTCGATGATATCCGGCACGGTTACCGCTCGAGTGATGATGACAGCCAGATCGACTGCTTCCTCAATCTGTTCGATACTGGCATAGGCGTGCTGGCCTTGTATTTCAGCATGATTCGGGTTTACTGCATAAAGCTTGCCCTGATAGCCGCTTTGCAGCATGTTTTTGAATACGACCCCTCCGACTGAATTCACTCGACTGCTCGCGCCAATCACTGCTACGGAACGAGGAGAAAAAAGCGGACTGAGGTAATGTTTGTTCATCGATTCATCTCACTATCTTCGCTATACTCATCGTACTTCAAAATTCGGTTTTCATAATCCCTCATCCAGCCTTCTCCCGCTGGGAGGAGTTATTGATGCCTAATTTTGAAGTACGATGAGTATAACTACCGAAAAAAATCATAACAGCGGCCTGGTTAGGCTCGAGTGTAAATAAGCCTTTCCAGCAGAACAGCGTCCCTGCCAGCAACAACGCTCCAACGATTAGCTTGGCAGGACCGCCCGGCATAGCCACAAGAAAGAGTGCAAACAGAAGTAACAACAACAATATCGCCAGTATCACCCATCCGTTGACGCCTGAAATAATCCGTTCGTCAGTACCAATCGCATTACTGCCTGATTTATGGTTCAAGATCATTCTCCTTTTGAGTGTCGGGTTGAGGTCAATAGGTCATTGTGGAAATTCTTGGATGTGCGCTGCCGGGTCAAATCTGAGCCAGCGCAGTGGTTATATCCGATAAAGCCTCATTGGCGGAGAGCCCTCTCTATAAGTACCCATGCCCAAACCATTCCGAAAAAATGTACTGATCAATCAATAGACTGTCAAACCTGATAAGTGATCCCAAAAAAGCTTTTCTGATTCAGGTTAGAAAAATCTAATGATTCGATCACGCTCTTTATCCAGTCTTTTAGCAGCTATTTCATCCTTATGGTAGCGCTATTTCTTGTACACTATCCTCCGCTGACCTTCTAGCCTGAATATTTCATAAATTCGCGTGATGATCACGCAGGATTTTGATTAATAGGGAAGTTTTGAGAAAGAGTGGTGTAGTGATTCATACACCCGACTGAGCAAAATCTTTCTTATTAACCAAAAGGCAAGTGAGGGCACGTGCCAATTTATGAAATATTCGGGCTAGGTCATTGGAAATAGATGCTTTAACTAAAAGGGGAAACTCATGATCTTCTGGCGCGTGAAATCACTAGACGCCATTCTGGCCACAGCCGAAAAGAAAAGCCTTCATCGCTCTTTGGGTATATGGCAACTGACGTTGCTGGGCGTGGGCGCCATCATCGGGACCGGTATTTTTGTGTTAACCGCTGAAGCCGCACAGAAGGCCGGGCCCGGCATGATGATTGCCTTCATTATTGCTGGCTTTGTGTGCGCCGTAGCGGCGCTTTGCTATTCCGAGCTTTCTTCGATGGTGCCCGTATCCGGCTCAGCTTATACCTACTCCTACGCAGTACTGGGTGAATTCGTGGCATGGATGGTAGGCTGGGCATTGATCCTTGAATATTCCGTGGCTGCCAGTGCAGTTGCTGTAGGCTGGTCTGGCTACTTCGTTGGATTGCTAAACAATTCTCTCGGCATCGAAATTCCCTTCGCTTTGGCGAATGGCCCCTTTGCCGGCGGCATGATCAATTTGCCTGCGGTGATTATCTGTATGCTGGTCGTTAGTCTATTGGTTATTGGCACGCGGGAAAGCGCTGCATTCAATGCCGTGCTCGTGGCCGTCAAAATCGCTGCCTTGATCGCCTTCATTGTATTGGCGCTGCCTGTCGTTGACATGGAAAATTTCCAGCCGTTCTTACCTCTGGGCACCTCCGGAGTAGTCGCGGCAGCCGCTTCCATTTTTTTCGCTTATGTCGGCTTTGACGCGGTATCAACTGCCGCAGAAGAAACCAAAAATCCGCAGCGCAACATTCCCTTAGCACTCATCGGCTCACTGGCAATCTGCACACTATTCTATCTTCTGGTCTCAGCCGGCGTGATCGGCGCAATCGGCGCGCAGCCTTTGATGGATGCAGCCGGTCAAGGTCTCATGCCTGGCTCGATAGCCATGGCCGAGCAATGCCAGTCGCTTGCCGCGATCGGGCAGCAACCGATTGTGTGTTCGCGGGAAGCGCTAGCGCATGTGCTGCGCGAAATTGGCTGGGGAAAAATTGGCAATCTGCTTGGTCTGGCTGCATTTCTGGCATTGCCCTCGGTGATCCTGATGATGCTATTTGGCCAGACACGCATCTTTTTCGTCATGTCCCGTGACGGCCTGCTGCCAGAAGTATTGAGCCGCATCCATTCACGATTTAAAACACCGCATATCGTTACCATGGTTACCGGTGTCGGCGTGACCTTTGCTGCCGCCTTCCTGCCAGTTGGAAAACTGGCGGATATCTCCAACTCCGGCACATTGTTTGCCTTTATGGTAGTCGCATTCACCGTGATGATTTTGCGCATCAAGGATAGGAGCCGCGCAAGACCTTTCAGAACACCCGCTATCTGGCTGCTGGGACCGCTTGCCGCAGCAGGCTGCATCATACTCTTTCTGTTCCTGCCAACGGATGCCAAGCTGGTATTCCCAATCTGGTCAGGAATTGGCTTCATTGTCTATTTCCTGTACGGCTACCGGAAAAGCCATGTCGCGCTGGGCATCAAAACAGCCTCTGGGGGCGAAAACATCATTGAACCGATTCGCCCGCTTGCGGATTGCGATGATGGGATTGAGCCAGGAAAGCAAAAAAATTAAGCGCTTATTACGAGCATAGGAAGAAATTGATGCAGACCGCCTATATCACCCATCCCACCTGCCTCAAACACAACATGGGATATGATCACCCGGAATCACCGGAGCGACTGCGAGCGATTGAAAATCAATTGATTGCTTCAGGTATTTTTCCACTGCTGCAACAACACGAAGCACCCCGCGTGACCCATGAACAACTCGTGCGCGTTCATTCAGAAAGCTATCTCCATGCCATTGAAGCGGTTGCGCCACAGCATGGAATGATCAGCCTCGATGCCGATACTTTGATGAATCCCTTTACGCTGGAAGCGGCCTACCGTGCGGCCGGCGCACTCGTGCTGGCTACTGACCTGGTGATGACTGAGAAAGTGGAAAATGCGTTTTGCAATATCCGCCCGCCCGGTCATCATGCCACCCATAGCCAGGCAATGGGTTTCTGTTTCTTTAATAATGTCGCCGTCGGCGTTGCCCATGCCATGACACAGTATGCGTTAAAGCGGATCGCCATTGCGGATTTTGATGTCCATCATGGCAATGGCACCGAAGATATCTTCAAGCATGACCCCCGCGTCATGCTTTGCTCCACTTTTCAACACCCCTTTTATCCGTATTGTGGTGCAGATAGCAGCAACAATCACATCATCAATGTACCGCTGACTGCACATACCGACGGTCGGGCATTCCGCTCCGCCATCAGCCAGCACTGGCTGCCTGCACTGGAAAGCTTCCAGCCGGAAATGATCTTTATTTCCGCCGGATTTGATGCGCATCGCGAAGATGACATGGCCCGTCTAAATCTGACCGAATCGGATTACACTTGGGTAACCGGGCAGATAAAAGCAATCGCAGGGAAATACGCCCAAAAACGTATCGTCTCTGCACTGGAAGGCGGATATGCACTGCACGCGCTCGGCAGAAGCGCTACCGCTCATATCAAGGTATTGGGTGGGTTGTAGCAAAAACCGAAAAATACCAGGAAACTACGATCCACAGCGCTACCGCTGTATTACATTGCAGAGAATGAAACATTTTTGCATCGCCAACGATAGCGCGGCATAGCCATGCGCTATGTCAAAGCTTCAGCATCCTTCCTGGCAGTCATTCAAATCCGCTGCACCGCTCTCTGGATTAATATCTTGTGACGATATGATCTAAATTATTTAGTCCTACGTGTTTACACGTATTTAATTATTTTCTTATTTAGAATTAAATAGAGTCATAGACATCGCTTTTATTCACAATAAATTCAGCCATGCGTACGCAGATTCCAGCATACATCTAAAAAATATGAATGAATTCATGAGCTTGGTTATTCCAATTTGCAATCAACTATGCCTATAAGGAGATCCATCATGCAACAATCAGCCCACACTCTTTTTTATAGCTGCGCTTGTACTGATCGCTCCTACACTTGGTTACCCCGAACCGGCGCTGGGTGGCGAGCCTCCAACGGCCACAATCAATCTATTGGTGACCTAGAATTGGGGGGGGGCTGAAATTAAAAACAATTTCTAATCCAGGCAGTGCACTGTTAATATCATGGCCAGCACGAAACGCAATCTTCTCATTCTCCAGGATCAGCAATCAGAAGCTGACTTCTACAAGGCGCTTACAGCCCATAACTGGAAAATTCACCTCACCCGCAATATTGATGAGGCGCTTGATCTCATGATCAGAAATAAATTTCTGGTGGGATTTTGCCTGATTGAAGATCAACACGACGACAAATTCTGGCAAAAGTTAAGAAAGCTCTGTGACAGATCACCGAAGATCAACTGGGTCATGGGCCTGTCCAAAGCAAGCCTGAGTGACATATCGACTCATTCAAGCGATAACCGTTTCTTCGCTGACTATTGCATCGCTGACTATTGTTTTGACTACGTTCTGCTGCCTATCGATATTGAACATCTGAGTTTTTTGCTCGACCATGCTTACGGCATGGCAGAGCTTGCCTATGGCTGTTGCCGAAAATTTACCGACTTCCCTAGTTTCGAGAGCATTATCGGCACCAGTCCGGTCATGCGCAAACTCTACAAACAAATAGAAAAAGCCAGCAAAGAAGATCTGTCGGTGCTGATCGAAGGTGAAACCGGCACCGGCAAGGAACTAATCGCCAATGCTATTCATAAGCACTCTCGCCGACATGTCAAACCTCTTGTCGCTATCAATTGTGGCGCCTTTCCGCCCGAATTGATACAAGGCGAGTTATTCGGCTGGGAAAAAGGCGCATTCACCGGCGCGCACAGCCGCCGAATCGGCCGCATTGAAGCGGCTCAAGGCGGTGTCTTGTTTCTCGACGAAATTGGCGATTTGCCATTGTCGCAGCAAGTCAACCTGCTACGGTTTCTTGAAGAACGATCGATCGAGCGCCTCGGCGGCACTGAAAAAATTTCGATAGATGTGCGGATCATTTCCGCCACCCATGTCAATCTGCTTCAGGCCGTACAGACCGGAAAGTTCCGCGAAGATCTGTATTACCGCTTAAGAGTACTGCATCTCGAAACGCCGCCGTTACGCGCAAGAGGCGCCGACATCGAACTTCTGGCTTGGTTTTTTTTCGTGGAGTTTTCTAAAAGCATCCCCCGCAAACCGAAGGGCTTCAATACCGAGGCACTTTATTTATTACAACAACACGACTGGCCCGGCAATATCCGTGAATTGCAAAATTGCATACGCCATGCCGTCATCATGTCGGAAAACCACCTGCTAACACCAGCCGATCTGAGTTTAGATAAGAGGCATAAGGAGCGCACTATAAAAACCCTCGAAGAAGCCCGCGCCGAAGCCGATCGTGAAGCCATCATGAACAGTATTCAAAGCGCCCACTACAACATGAGCCGCGCTGCTGAAATACTGGGTATCTCGCGAGTCAGTCTTTATCGACTGATTGAAAAATACGGGATCAATATATCCAATCCTCTGCGCGAACCCTCGATGCCGCCTTTGGTAGACAATAACGGCGTGCCGCACGCTCGAATCGTTCTCACTTAGCCCCTTGCCGGTTTCGTAGTGATTAATTGGTCGCTAATAACGCCCTACCCTACTGAACACTCTATTTTTGATCAAAGGCTTTGAGCAACAGGCTATCGTCTGAAAGTTTCCTTCCAAATTACACTCTCCCTGCCAGCTAGGTTGGCGGGAGAGTGTTTTTTACACAATCTACACCTTATTTTCTTATCCAAGCTGAGGACTTGAGGCACCCCGGCTTACCCGACTGATGCCAAACAGATGCTATGCGATAACAATGTTCGCCGGGACAAGATCCACACCTACCACGGTAATACTCGTCGTTTGCCCTCCAGTCTCGGTTACGGAAACGATGCTGTCAGCCCCGCTATTGTCAATCGAGACAGTAGCACCTAAATCCCCAAGAAGAGCCAATTGGTCATCCGGCGTATCAAAACCCTCGATCTTATAGGAATCTTGAAGAGCAGACAGATCAATATTGAAGCTATCCAGGACACCGGAGGCGCCGGTCAGTGTAAAGTCAAAAGTCCCTTCCAAGTCGTTGGCGAACAGATCAACCGAAAAATCACTGGTTGCACTGTCACCATCGGCATCCGTCAGCGACGCAGTAAAGTCAAGTAAAACGTCGCTGGCAAGATTTTCGGTCGCCTGGATGAACTCGATCACCGGAATCTTGACAACGCCCTTGCCCATCGTGAGTTGAACAGAATCAATCAGTTTCGAGCCCTGTGTCTCGATGCCGAAAGATACCTGTCCTCCTGCCTCCGCAGTCAAATCGCCACTCAACACTTTTATATTGCCGGAATTGCTGCCATCATCGAAGAAAATTTTGTAGTACAACTCCTCGGTCGCTGGGTCATAACCCCCTACAGAATTGTCGATGAAAACTTTCATGCCGGTTAATAAGGTTTCAGGATTGATGATGAAGCTTTCATCAGCAGCGGTGATCCCCGCCGTAGTATCCCCATCAAGGTTGTTGTTGCCGATTCCTATGCCGGAAGTACTGACATTCATATTTGCGGCACCAAGAAATGCAAAACCTCCCGCCTCAACTTGAGCTTCGGTAAGATCAGGCTCTCCCAATCCAATGGCAGACACGATGTCGCTATCAGAAGTGGTAGCCTGCACACCGAAAAAGACGACTTGTTCGTCAGGGGGAATAGTGAGCGTCCGCACAGGATCCGGGCCGCCCGCATCGAGAGATCCATCCTCGCTGCTGAACGTGACCGTGGAGCCAAATCCCTGTACCAGATCGAATACATAGCGGCCGTCATTCAACGCAGTAAGCGTAAAATCAACCGTCGTATCGGGTGTACTCACAATATTGTCGAAGTCGGCAGTCAACGAGCCTGCAAAGAGGAAATTACCGGAAGCATCGGGAGATCCTGCCAATTCATTGAATGTGAAGCTCGATCCATTGATTGTCGTGCCATTCGGCCTGACCAGCTGGAATTGATTCAAGGAGATGTCAAGGTTACCCGGTTGATCAGCTCCGACAAGCCTGCTCCACTCCCCGTATTGCGGAGCGATGGTGCCAGTGCCTACCAGATTGCCGAAATCCAGCGTCGGGCCGTCATCTTCAAACTTGAAGGCGTCGCCAATGTTGCGCGTCGCCGTGGCGGTGTCGCCATCGCCATCGGTGATGGTCGCAGCCAGCGTCACCAGATCAGCTGTCAGCAGCGTCGCAGGTGAGGACGATTCGCTCGGATCGAGCGGATCGTCGTGCACCACCGCGCGGCTCTGGCTGAGCGCGACATTACCGCTCGCGTCTACCGTGATGCGCAGCACTTCAGGGCCTGCCGCGCCCGCCGTGCCGACGATGTCGTTGCCGACTTTGTTCAGTACCACCCCGTCACCCGTGAGCGTATCGGTCAGGCCGCTGACGGCATTCGCCCCGCTGACGCCCAGCGCATAGGTGATCGCATCGGCATCCTGGATGTCGTTGTCGTCGCTGTCCTTGAAGCTGTCCGTGCCAAACGCCGAGGTGAACAGTCCCGCAAAGCTCGTCGGGCCAGCCGTGTCCGGAATCTCGGTGTCGTCGGTGGTCAGCGTCGGTGTCGGTTCCGTGTTCGCAGCAATCGTCGGCCCATCGTCTTCGAACTTGAAAGCGTCGCCAATATTGCGCGTCGCTGTGGCGGTGTCGCCATCGCCATCGGTGATGGTCGCAGCCAGCGTCACCAGGTCAGCTGTCAGCAGCGTCGCAGGTGAGGACGATTCGCTCGGATCGAGCGGATCGTCGTGCACCACCGCGCGGCTCTGGCTGAGCGCGACATTACCGCTCGCGTCTACCGTGATGCGCAGCACTTCAGGGCCCGCCGCGCCCGCCGTGCCGACGATGTCGTTGCCGACTTTGTTCAGCACCACCCCGTCACCCGTGAGCGTATCGGTCAGGCCACTGACGGCATTCGCCCCGCTGACGCCCAACGTGTAGGTGATCGCGTCGGTATCCTGGACGTCGTCATCGTCGGCATCCTTGAAGTCGTCATTGCCAAACGCCGAGGTGAACAGTCCCGCAAAGCTCACCGGCCCGGCCGTGTCCACAATCTCGGTGTCGTCGGTGGTCAGCGTCGGTGTCGGTTCCGCGTTCTCAGCTATCGTCGGGCCGTCATCCTCAAACTTGAAGGCGTCGCCAATACTGCGTGTCGCCGTCGCGGTGTCGCCATCGCCATCGGTGATGGTTGCAGCCAGCGTCACCAGGTCGGCTGTCAACAGCGTCGCAGGCGAGGTCGATTCGCTCGGATCGAGCGGATCGTCGTGCACCACTGCCCGGCTCTGGATGAGCGTGACTTCACCGCTGGTGGCGTCTACCATGATTTTCAGTACCTCAGGTCCCGCCGCACCTGCCGTGCCGACGATGTCGTTGCCGACTTTGTTCAGCACCACCCCGTCTCCCGTGAGTGTATCGGTCAGGCCACTGACGGCATTCGCCCCGCTGACGCCCAGCGTGTAGGTGATCGCGTCGGTATCCTGGACGTCGTCATCGTCGGCATCCTTGAAGCCGTCATTGCCAAACGCCGAGGTGAACAGTCCCGCAAAGCTCACCGGCCCGGCCGTGTCCACAATCTCGGTGTCGTCGGTGGTCAGCGTCGGCGTCGGGTCCGTGTTCGCAGCAATCGTCGGGCCGTCGTCTTCAAAGCTCACCTTGGAGCCGACTTCGACTGTTGCCGTGGAAACCTGGAGCAGCTGGAAGCCGCCAACATCAAAGTCAGCGCTGGCATTGCCTCTGCCAGAGCCGGCATTCTCGACGAGTACGCGGCTATGATCGCCGGTTGTGGTGTATTCAATGTTATAACCGGCTTTTACTCCGGAAATGGTCGCGACTCCGGCGTTGAAAGCGACCGTCACGCCGTTAGCCGTTCCACCGGTGCTGGTATCAATGAGAACGGTTCCACCTTGCGAGACTTTGACGTGCGTAATGGGAATTGTACTATCGTTCCCATACCCGTCAATGAAATTTACGCCTGGTTCAGCCGCAGTGCTGAGGGCAGTGACTTTAACGACGGCACTTTTGCCGCTCTGCAACTGGACAACATCGAAAGTGGCCGCTCTAGCATTGAACATGCTGGTAAAGTCAATATTGGCTTCGACATCTGCCTCGTTTTGATCCAGATTGGGTATGGTCACATCCTGCTGCGCACCCGATACAAACGAAAAGCGGAGTCCTTCACCTTCAACAATCATCTGATTGTTGGTGCCGAAAGTCGTCGTACCGCCCCCCTGGCTGCTATTGATGGTGTCGCCACTGGTGATATTCCCCCCCTGAGACTGGTTTAACGGATCCCTTCCGGTAACAATGATGGCGGGATCGGTGATCCTGCCGTTAACGACAGTTGGATTCGCCGTGGTAAACATCAGAAACAGGTTTTGTCCGGAAGGCGCATTAGCAAGACTGAATTCCAGATCCTGACTGGCGGCAACAAAGACCTTATCCAGTAGATTAAGCGAGTCGTCGTGATTCGCGGGATCTGTATTCGAGAGAGGCGCATATTGTACGGTCCACATTTTAGCGCCCGTCACCGGCGTTCCGGTCTCTTCCAAGTAAAGCGCGAACACGATCGCGTTGGTTCCTTCCTCGCGACCCAGCACAATATTGTTGTTGGTATCCGTATAAAGCAGGATATTGGCGCCACTGAGGGTGTCAAGTCCGCTATCCAGGCCATTGAGCGGTGCGCCACCGGGGCCGACGAGGCCAAGATCGGTAACATCCCCACCGGGTGCTGGCGTAACGCTGATAATATTGCTGCCCGTGTTCCCTGCAGCGCCGGTATAGCCGCTTAAAGCAGTACCAATGGTGGGGGCTCCGAGCCCAAGCGCTGTCAGTCGGGCAGAAAAGGCTGTAGGAAGAGCTGTATTAGCAATGTCATTATCATTTGCATCGCCCGCCGACGCAGGCGTAGCCGTCGCGTTCTGTAATCCGGCCGTTTCGTCAAGCGTGATGGTTTCACCCGTCGTTGCTATATTTAAAGCCATTTTTGCTCTCCTTAATATTTAGGTTCCGTTATTCGTTGCGCTGATATCTGAACTCACCCATCGTTAATAGGTTGACGTCTCAATAATAATCAAGCAATTTACGCGCCAAACCACACAAGCAACTGATTATGTTTATTTTTAACAAGAATGGAATCAGAAAATGACTAGAGCGATCGTCAGCCTGTAACTCAAAAATTACAGATCCTCTTGCAGACTGGCTTTATGTTGGACTTTCAGGGATCAAGGATATCGGTCTATATGACTACTGCGCACAAATAAGAATCAATCCAAGCCAGATGATTAACATCAGAATCTTCCCAAATGGCTGATTTAACGTCATCTAATAACGGCTAAACGCAGGTTGCCGCTATACATGCAAAAGAAACCGGTTAAAAGGAAGATTTTTCAATTCAGCAGCGAGCAGCTTTTTATTAAAAATTAAAAACTGTATCTTGATTGTTACAATTTAATCGCCGGATTGTGTTAGCATTACTTCAGGAATTTATTATAGTTATATCTATCAATAGCTTATATTCATAACAGGCTATTTTCTAGAACCTGTAATATTTAAGTCACAGTTAGGAAACCGGCGATCTAGAATCGCACTCCAGGGCATAACGAGATGAACACGCTGCAGCATAAAACCGCCAGCAGGCCCGGCTGGTTAAGAGAACGCCGCACCGCTTTGATCCGATTATGTTTGAAACTGCCGGGATGAGCGCCATCTCGCATGGGGACTCGATCTAATCGAGACTTTGTTCGGAAAAAATGGCTCGCGATTAAATGGCTGACTTATTCGCCGAAGCGCTCATTGACTTTATGGCAGAACTTATTCAGGAACTTTTCCTGGTAAGCGTCCTCACATTTTATACCGCTCACAAAACGACCTAATATGTGTTCAAGGAGGAAGAAGCAATGTTAGCAACACTTAATATCAGTGCTTTCAGGCAATTCATGGCGACCGTCTTCTCTGCCATCTTTTTCCTGGTGGCGCTCATGCTCACTTTTCTAGCTGGAGAGGCCCTGTTTCAAGGGTTGCGTGGCCAGGCCGGTTTTACAGAAGCCGTGATTAATTCCATCAATATGGCCATTGTGGCATTGGCCATTTTTGAGCTTGGCTTGGTGGTCAACAAGGAATATGCATGCAAAGAAAACGAGGATCACATCATTATTGTGCTCAGGCGCACTGTGCCGCGTTTTGTCAGCATCGTATGTATTGCGCTTGTTCTCGAAGGATTACTGTTAGTCATCAAGTACAGTCAGCTTGGGCTTGCAGGCAATCTTAATTATCCGATAGCCATCATTATCAGCGCTGCGATATTGCTTGCAGCTCTGGGTGTATTTCTGCGCTTGACCGACAATAACCCCAACAGTCACAACAAGATTTTTCTTAATGAAAATGAAGCGCAAGCTGTCAATGGGTCGATGGAATGTATGGCTGGTTTTCACCAGCCAAAACCATCGAATGGTTCCGCTCATTGAGTACGCCGACACGCACAGAGTTCATGCAATGAGGTTTTTTGCGCAAATAACGGTCAAGACAGGTTATTCGTTTATCCCGAATATTTCATAAATTCGCGTGATGATCACGCAGGATTTTGATTAATAGGGAAGTTTTGAGAAAGAGGGGTGTAGTGACTCATACACCCGACTGAGCAAAATCTTTCTTATTAATCAAAAGACAAGTGAGGGCACGTGCCAATTTATGAAATATTCGGGTTATACCGTTATAGCAAAGTCAGTCTATTGTATTGGGTTCTAGCCGGCGTTCATCCCACAAAGGCACCCCAAATACGTCATGAATGAAGTAATAGGTGACCGGAACACCCAGTATCATTCCCCACAGGCCGAAGCTGTGGTAGGCAATCAGCAGAATAATGAGCACCAACACCGGATTGAGTTTGAAGTGTTTACCGTAGATCAAGGGATTAAGTCCATAGGCTTCGATAATATGGATGATAGTGATCATTACCACTATGGCTATGGCCAGAGTCAACCCGCCGGTATTTAACGCAACCAGCACCATCGGTGTCGTGGAGATGAACACGCCCAGTACCGGAATAAAACTGCACACGAAAACAATCAATGATAACAGTGCGACTGACGGGATACCCAGAATCATCAAACCTATCAGCGTCAAGAAGGTGTTGACACATGCAATCATTGCCTGCGCCTGGATAGCGCGGCCAACCACATAGGCGAAGCGAACTACCGGTTGTGCGGTTTCCTGATAAAAATCCCGCAACCGTGAATCATGCAGGCTCTTCATCAAATCACCCAAGCGGACGCTGTCAAACAGAATGAGGAAACTGAATAATAGCGCAAGCAGCATGGTACCCGTAGCTTGATAGAGATGATTGATAAGCCGGGGCAGTTCCTCACGGACTTTATTCATCTGTTTTGTCATAAGGGATTCCACCAGTAGCTCTGCTTCCTTATCGTAATATTTTTTCAGTTTCTCCTGCATAGCCTCCGTAATGCTGCTGTCGTTATCAAGCTCCGGATTCTCGGCATTGGAAATGGAAATGGAAAGGTTGATTTTTTCTTGGAACAGATTAAGTTCCTTGTCAATAGCCTTCTGGGTATCTTCGTCGAGTATGCTACGCATATAGCCGTGCAAGGAACGCTCCGCACCAGGATATTTACTATCAACGTCTCGTTTCAGTTCTATCAGTTTCGATTGTACCTCACTGAAATTGTTCATAAAACGGCTGGCCTCACCGATCACACTGGGCGTAACATAGTGAAAGAAGCTTCCCAGTACGACTAAAAAAAAGACATATACCAGCGTCAGAGACAAACGGTAAGGCAGTTTCAATTTATTCCGACCAAGCCGGACCAGAGGCATGGCAATAAAAGCGAGGACGAATGTGATAAAGATCAGTCCGAAGAAATCACGCAATAACCATAACAGACCGATCAGGATTAACCAGATCAGAATGCGGCGGTTGGCTTCATAAAAATTATCCAGGTTAAATGGCATTATTAAAATTCTTTGAGCAGTTAATATTCGAGACAAATTTGATCAAAAATTCTTTAATCAAATTGTTATTTCCAGCATAAATGATAAATAAATCTGTGTGCGGAAGTATAAAGTATAACCATGCTGCAAGATACCTCTCGGTAACCGCCTGATGCTGTGTTTCAGGGGTAATTTACTGCTTTTCCGGATGGGATGATTCTCAAGGATAGGGGTATGCCGAAGGCTCAGGTCTGCCCATAGCAACTGGCTACTGCCGATGGGCCGCTTGCTCTCATGGCCTGGTGCTTTTGCCAGAAAGCGGTAGCAACCTGATAAACAGCCTTTGCCCCAGGTCTTTTTCGATATTGCTCGAAATAACCTGGGCCACCGTTATAGGCCACATCTGTCAGGCGAGCTAACCCGAATATTTCATAAATTCACGTGATGATCACGCAGGATTTTGATTAATAGGGAAGTTTTGAGAAAGAGGGGTGTAGTGACTCATACACCCGACTGAACAAAATCTTTTTTATTAATCAAAAGGCAAGTGAGGGCACGTGCCAATTTATGAAATATTCGGGCTAACTGGCCGAGATTTCTGCTGCCTGTATAGTCGTTCCTGGCAAGAGCATAGTTCGTAAGATAACGATAATGATGCAGGATCTCATTTCCCGCCGGGGCGTTGTAACTGATATCGTTACGCAGGGCAGGAATTTAATAGAAACCGCGCCATACGTTCGGGTTCACCTGCATGATACCGACGGCGCCGGCGCGTGATATGAGCGGTTCGAGCCGTCCGCTCTTTTTGATGAACTGCCGCCAGCAGCTCTCCTGCCATGCGGTGGCAAGGGACACGTAGCGGAAGAAGTCATGATATTCGGGTTAGTACGTCAGACCTTTGCTGCGGATTGTGGCATTCGCAACTTGATCGAGCAGATTCGAGTCAGCTACCCGGAATTCGATTGTGGGTTGCTCCGGAACGATGACAGGCTCCAAGAACACCTCGATGAATCCCTGCCATTTGGGAATGCGCCAGCAGTCGCCGGCGATCTTCTGCCCGAATCTCGCCTTGACCGCGGTAATGACGCGGATTCGCCCGGCATGGGCTAGAACTCGCCACCTGAAAGAAGAAGACCGGAAGTTGTCACGACAATACCTCATTGATCGCATGTCCGATGTTCATGAGCAATCGCGTATCGGGTGATAAAGCGGTAAAGGCGTTCCAGCTTGCTATACTGGCTTATGGTATAACAACAGGAATACTCAACTGAGGTTTCCGACATCACTCCTTGGGCGGTGCTTTTTCCGGCTCCACACTGTCGACCTGGGGTATAGCCTTTTGTGGATGCTGTTTGACCATCCGCTTCAATTTATCATCCTTTCCCGGCCCATGGACGCCACTCTGCTGTACCTCCATATCCGGCGGAAGTTCCTCGAGTTCGGGCGTTCTGTGCTCAAGTTCGGCTTCGGCTGCGAGCCAGTCATCAAGATCATGCCCGGCGGTGCAGCCACGCTTTTCGTAGTGGTAATAGGCAGCCTCGCGAATCATCGCCTCACGCTGCTCAAGGCTGAAAGCCCCTCGCCATGTAATATCGGGATCGCTTTGCTGGTTAGCGGGAGTGCGTGTCTGTTTAGCCATGTTTTTGTCCTCCATCGTTGAAGATGATGGGGCACGGAACGAACGGGCCAGGCCCGCATGCTGAGCGCCCCCTGTAATTGCCAGGTTAGCCTGCAACCCTAATCCCGGCGACCAGAGCCCTTGATGCAAAGGAAAAATAAATCCCTTTTCTTTTCTGATTAAGCTCTGAAACTTTCATAGTTTATCGAAATACATCCGCTAAAAAAATACGTGCAAACACGTAGAAATAGCCCTTATTGATAAACGATCAAAAATCTTTTTTGGCTCAAGCGAGGCAATATATCAAAAATTAGAGGCGTTGTTTCCCTTTCAGGGGAAAGGCATTCAGTTTTAGTATCGCCGATATTTATTTATTTGTTATCCTGAATGAGTGGAGGCATATCGATTTGGACACTTCTCAATGACTGGTACTAGACCGCTATGCCGATAATCTCACCTTGCTCCTGCGGTATAAAAAAACGATACTGGATGAAGGATTTATTTGACTTGTCTGGAACTGGATAATGAAGGTTATTAGTGTTAGCGACATCCAAGAACTGATCAAAATTATCGGCCTGCAAGCCTTTTTTGACAAACTGATTGCGGCTTTGGAAAGCGATTTTTCCCGTTGGGACGCGTTCCGTAAATCCGTGCGTCATGCCACATACTATGCGCAGGGCGTCATTGAATTGATGCCTTGTGCGGATGATTATTTGTATGCGTTCAAATATATCAGCGGCCATCCCGGCAATACGGCGCAAGGCAAGCTGAGCGTGGTCGGTATTGGCCAGTTAAGCGACACCGCCACCGGCTACCCGCTGCTGCTTAGTGAAATGACCTTGCTGACTGCTTTCCGCACGGCGGCAACCGGCGCTGTGGCGGCCAAGTATTTGGCCAGGGAAGACGCTCAGTCTTTGGCGATCATCGGTACCGGAGCCCAGGCGGAATTTCAGGTGATGGGTTTTAACAGTCTTTTCCCGTTACGAGAAATACGCTACTTCGATATCGATGCGGCGGCAATGGCTAAATTTTCACGTAACATGGCTCCCTATGCTTTCGAACTGATACCCTGCGCTAACATTCGGGATGCCGTCCGCAATACTGACATGGTCATTACGGCAACGGCGAGTAACACACGGCAGATATTGTTCGAATTGCAGGACATCGCGCCAGGCACCCATATCCACGCCATGGGCGGTGATCGCCCTGGTAAAACCGAATTAGACCAAGCGTTGTTGCTGGAGGCAGCAAAAGTTGTCGTTGAATTCACCCCGCAGGCATTAAAGGAAGGCGAAGTACAACAGTGCGAAGCAAGCGACATTTATGCTGAATTGTGGGAACTCGTCACGAAACGCAAGCGAGGCAGGGAAAATGCTGCTGAAATTACCGTGTTCGATTCGGTTGGTTTTGCACTGGAAGATTTTGCAACGCTGCGTTTGGTGTATGAACTGGCATTAGAATATCAATTAGGCAGCGAGATCGCGTTGCTGCCAGAAGTGCATGATGCGAAAGACTTGTTCGGTGTTTTAGCGCCTCTTCCCTGATTTTCTCTCCGAAAAAGAAGAGCTAATCGTTAATCTGCATAAAACATTTCAACGATCGCTCTTATCAGATGCAGCGTTTTAGCGTGCCGGTCACTTTCCGGATTGAACTCGCTGATTTCCAGGCCGCAGAACTTGGCATGACGCTTCGCCGAGGCAAGTGCTGCCAGCAGCGCGGCGGCTTTAATTCCATCTGGCACCGGGGTTTCTACACCAGGCGCATCTTCAGGATCAATTAAATCCAGGTCGAGGCTAATGCCTATCATCCCGCAGGTTCTGCTTAATTGCTCAATGGCCGCAAGGAGTGTTTGCGAGAGATCACTGATTTGATCGGCAAAAACGATCTTGACGTTTGCCTGTTTTAAAAGAGCGTATTCAGCCGGTTCATAACTGCGGACACCGATCAACAGCAGATTCTCTGGCTGAATAAAGCGGCCAGTAGGATACACTGCGCTCAGCCGCTCATCTGCTTTACCCAGCAGCGCGGCAACAGGCATGCCATGTATATTGCCGGAAGGCGTTGTGGCAAAAGTGTGCGCGTCCATGTGGGCATCAAGCCAGATTAGGCCCAATTCGTCGCCGCCTGGCAATCCCTGCAATACCCCTGGCCAGGTGCCGAGCGCACAGGAATGATCGCCACCGATCACCAGAAAAGGGCGCCGGGCTTCAGTCCAGTAGCAGGTAAATTCACTTGCCTTCTGGTATAAACGGGATAATCTGGCCTCTTTCGAGCCCTTCTTCTCGGGATACAGCATGTGCCATTGCAGTTGCAGGCTGGCGTGCGGCACTGGCTGCCGCGCAAATTCTTCACGCAACAGCTCTGCCGCGTGGCCGCACGCCTGCACCGGCCCCCCCAGGCAAGAAGCAATCCCTAGTGTTTGTATGAGTCTCGCCATAAAACAATGATGGCACAGTTCGCAGGTAATGTCTTTAAGATGAAACCGGCCGGTTTCTAATGCCCGCTTCAAACATAGGGTTCAACGGATCAAACAACGCGTAGATTTTCCCGGTATTACTACGTAAACGCTGCTGGTTGGCGATAGCTAGAGCTAGCCCAATTAATATCCTTTAATCGATACGTTAACCCGAATATTTCATAAATTGGCACGTGCCCTCACTTGCCTTTTGATTAATAAGAAAGATTTTGCTCAGTCGGGTGTATGAGTCACTACACCCCTCCTTCTCAAAACTTCCCTATTAATCAAAATCCTGCGTGATCATCACGCGAATTTATGAAATATTCGGGTTAACTAGACAACACTGATGAAGATCTTTCGACTTCGCTCAGACCCCGGAATGGTAGGTTATTCTTTGTAATGAAAGAAGGTGGTCACAACAGCAAATAGCCAAGTTAATATGGCATGTGCCGTCTACCGCCTCTTTTGAAGCTTCAGGTGAGTTTTGACATCCTCCCCCGCCGAAGGCGGGAGATTCCTACGCTACGGCGCTATACGCTGACCTGTATAGTCGCTTTGGTGGGTTCTTGGGCTGAGTGAGTGCCTTGCTGCGCGACTCATATCTCCGCAAGCGTTACTTTCCGCCTATCCGGCGGTAGCCTCATGAGAGGGAGACTTACATGTATTACACGCCGTCATTGGGAGCACAATTGCCCCCTGGTAGCAAGAAGGAAGATACAACAAATGCGAGTAAAAAAAACAAGGCAGCTCTCGCTGCCGTGCTATCCCTCCCCGCCCTGAAGGGCGAGGTTTGCCGCGCAACTGATCAATCGTCTAGCTCTATCTGTCCCCGCGCTTCACCAGAGGGATTTTTGACGCTGTGTACATTTGCGTAGGTATTCCCAGCGCGCATTGCCTCGACAAGTTCCTGAATGGTTGCACCGCAACTAGTGTTGACAATATTCGCATCCGTGAGAGTCGCTTTAATCTCAACCTTGCCTTCGAATCCACCGCTAACAACACCCGCGAGAAAAGCCACCGCTGGCCCATTCTCACCAATAGGCGCACAATGTATATGCGCACCCGCAGCCCCAAGTAAACCCACTGGTTCTTTTTTACGGGTTTTAACCTCAAGCTTGTAATCTATCATTGTATGGTCTTTATTAACTTCGAACTGCACCACTCCCCGAACCCGGGAGTCCACAGGTGGAACCTCCTGGTCTCCGAGAAGTTTGGCCTTGAATTCAGGCGAGTCTTTACTATAAGCGCTCCCAGCCAGAAGTATAAGAACTAACAGTGACGATACTGTAACAGCTGCCTTCATAAATCAATTTCCTTTTGGTTATTAAATGTTTTTCTGTGAAAAGCTCTTTATGGAACCCAAGATGAGGTATAGGGAAAATAAACACCTTTTTATTAAGCTTAATGCTTCAATAGATTATCGAAATACGCTGGCTAAAAGAATACGTATAAACATGTAGGAATAATTCTTATTGATAAACAATTAAAAAATCCTTTTTTAGCTCAAGTATGTAATACGTCAAATACGTCAGAAACTGAATGCATTTTTGTCTTTCAAGTGGAAGACACTCGAGGAAAAGGGCCAGCTCTGAAATACAAAAAGTTGTGTGCATCAGTGCGATCTAAAATCAGGCGGGCTCGAAGAGGTCACGGGTCTGTGCCGGTGATTGAGGCGGTGTCCCAGGACACCATGCTCCTCCCAATCAATCAAGGATAATTCTGATTTTGCGGTACATAGGTAAAACTGTTCCTGATTTCCAGCCAGCTTCCGGTCACCTTAGAAGGGAATACTTGGGGAAATCGGAATTACTAGGCGGATGTGGTAAATTATGGGTTATTCGCAGCTATACGCAGAATATTTACCAGAGGCTTTCATGTGTCGTTTGCGCGCCATCCTGACGCTTCTGGATCTGCTTTCATCCTTTGACACATCGGAGCAAGATCGCATGACGGAAGAATTCAAGGCATTTGTAAAGAAATTCGAGGCCAAGGTCATTCCCCTGCACAAGCAAGCGGCGCTGGCCTATTTCAGTGCCACGATCTCAGGAAAAGAAGAGGATTACAGCCGCGCCGCAGATTTCGAGGTGCAGCTGACCCGGGTGTTCGCCAGCAAGGAGGATTTCGAGACGCTCAAGCGGATCCGTGAGGCGAATACCCTTTCGGACCCGATACTGCGGCGGCAGCTCGATGTGCTGTATCTTTCCTATCTCGAAAAACAGCTTGAAGAAGGCAAGCTCGAGGAGATGATTCGCCTGCAAAATGAGAACGAAAAGAAATTTTCGATTTTTCGCGCGGAAGTAGAAGGCAAGAAGCTTACCGACAATGAGATCGAGGAAATTCTCCGCTGTTCTACCAACAGCATTGAGCTCGAGGCAGCATGGATAGCGAGCAAAGAAATCGGCAGCGTCGTCGCCAACGACGTCCTACGCCTGGTGCGCATGCGCAATGAGGCGGCGCATGAACTCGGTTTCGCTAACTATCACACTATGAGGCTAGAATTGGGCGAGCAAAATTCCGCGCAAATCGAGGCGCTATTTGACGAACTCGACGAGCTGACCGCAGCGACGTTTGCGCAACTGAAATCCGACATGGATGCCAAACTTGCCGAACGGTATGATGTGGCCGTCGAGAATCTCATGCCCTGGCATTATCAGAACCGTTTTTTCCAGGAAGCACCGAAGATCTATGACATAGACCTTGATGTGTTTTACAAGGACAAGGATATCGTCGCACTGGCGAAGCGGTATTTCGCTGGACTTAACATGCCGATCGACGATCTTGTCGAACACAGCGACTTGTTCGAGAAAGAGGGAAAGTATCAGCACGCCTATTGCACTGACATCGATCGCGCGGGCGACGTGCGCGTCGTGTGCAACATCAAGCCGACATACAACTGGATGGACACCACGCTACACGAGTACGGTCATGCGGTCTACGACAAGTTCAACGACCGCAGCGTCCCTTGGGTGTTGCGCGAACCCGCTCATACCTTCACGACCGAGGCTATCGCCATGCTCTTCGGACGATTCGCGAGCAATCCGGGTTGGCTGGAACAGGTCGCGGGTGTGCCGGCTGGCAAGGCGCAGCAGACTGCGGATATCATGTTCCAGACCCTCCGTCTCGAACAACTGGTATTCAGTCGCTGGGCGCAAGTCATGTATCGTTTTGAAAAGGCTCTGTACGAAAATCCCGATCAGGATCTCAACAGCCTGTGGTGGCAGCTGGTAGAGAAATACCAGCTGCTCCGCAAGCCGGAAGGACGTGACCAGCCCGACTGGGCTTCCAAGATCCATGTCGCTCTCTACCCGGCCTACTACCACAACTACCTGATGGGAGAACTGCTCGCATCTCAGTTGCATGCTTATATCTGCCGAGAAATACTGAAATCCGACAACTCCTGCCGCGAGGCCTATGTCGGCCGCACCGAGGCCGGAACCTGGTTCATCGATAACATCTTCAAGCCCGGACGTACCCTCCTGTGGAACGACATGATCGAGAACGCCACCGGAGAGAAACTCACCGCAAAATACTACGCCGCGCAATTTGTGAATTGACGCGGATTTTCATACCGGAAACTTGAAGAGCGAATTCATGAATCCGCCTGGTATACCTCGTATGGACTAGAACTTGTCATCTGAATCGAGAATTTTGGCGATCCCACGAGATTTCTGGATAACGATGATAACGCTCATTATTCCACCACAATGCGGGCAGTGTTCGATATCGAACCCCTGTTTTAGCAAATGCGCACAGAAGTTGAGATTATTTCTATCACAGATATTTTCTCTTAATGAAAATCATCTTCATCGGGATTGATAGCCCCACTATCATCCCTGATCTGTTGATTAACCGTATTGGGGCGCTCTGAACGCGTACGATCAGGCATTACGTGGAGTAGCTGATCAAAGTCCGCACTGCCCGCAGTATTTACAGTGGTACTGGAATCATTGCTGATAGATTGTGATTTAGCATCAATATGATCTTGGTTGGGAAAGGAAGTAGCATCAAATAAATCGGTACCTACTTGCTGAAGTGCTGTTAGATTGCTGTTTTGAGAAAACAGCGTACTCAACGCCATACCGGTTAGACTGAGCACCAGCAGATAATTAATCCCCTTGTACATTTGCTGTTTCGTTTTACGGTTGTTTAGATCATTGACTGATAGCATCTTCAATAGACAAATCAACATGACCAGTACCCATCCACTCACTACCCAAACATTATCCAGATATTTCCAGATGCTAGAAATTTCCATATATCGGCCTCCTCCATCTACCTCACCCAACCCTATATGACTGAAGTTACAGTTACGATAGTACAAATATTTTTTAGTCTATCACTCAATTCTAATCGGGATTCCTCAGTTGATTACTCACTTGAACGTTAACATTATGAATATTCCAATCCTTGCTATAAATTTACTATCACCTTCTGGTGCATTCTCGTTTCGGTACAGATTGCACAGTTTTCTGGGCATATGCCCGCGTTGCAACACCTTGAAATAGCATGACTATGCGGTGTCATTGCGCCTTATCCTGCATCCATAAAACCACATACTCCAAGTTTAAAAATATCAGGATAGAAGTTTTAGGGTCATACTACTTTTGAAAAATTTTCACCCCAGGCTGTACGGTCAATTCCTGCGATCCCCAGAAAAATTACTCCATTCGGAGAGCACATATTGTTATTTTGATGAAACTTTACGGAAAAAGTTTGACGAGGCTTTGTGTTTGGAAATAAATCTCAGCGATCAGTGAGTACTCTTATTGAGCCGGATATAATTCTTGTGCTACTTGTAATACTGCCTCTGTTATAAGCAACAGAGGCAGCGTAACATGCATTTAGAAACTATAAATCTGGAATCAGATCATCAAATCACTTTTGCATCAGATGGTTATTTTTGGAGCCAGTTATCAATCAGCTTGTCTTCTCAGGAATGCGGGAATATCCATCGGATCGACTCCTGATTGCTGCATTGCCGCTACCGTAGCATTGCTTCTCCTGCCGGTACGCATCACAGCGGGCTCATCAAAGTGCATGGTTGAGGTTCTGTCATCAGTTCCCGTACGGGTATGAATGACGGTCAAAGGTCTGCTCTGGGTTTGCGTAACACTTCCCAGTCCGGTCGCAACCAGCGTTACACGTAGATTCTCGTTCATTCCTTCATCGATTACCGTGCCGACGATAACTGTCGCATCTTCAGCTGTCAGTTCCTTAACGGTATTCATTACTTCATGAACTTCGCGCATTTTCATGCCTGAGCTCGCCGTAATATTGACTAATACTCCACGCGCACCCGCCAGCGTAATTTCCTCCAGCAACGGGCTAGCGACTGCCTGCTCTGCTGCCATGCGTGCACGGTCGACGCCGCTCGCCATTGCCGACCCCATCATGGCCATACCCATTTCCGACATGACTGTTTTAACGTCTGCAAAATCGACATTCACCAGCCCAGGGCAATTAATCACTTCCGCAATACCCGCTACTGCTCCATACAGTACATCATTGGCTGCCTTGAACGCGTCCAGCATGCTGATATCGTTACCCAGCACCATCATCAGCTTGTCATTAGGAATGACGATCAATGAATCAACATGCTGTGACAGGGCCTCCATGCCAGCTTGCGCTGCTTTCAGACGTTTTCCTTCAAACGAGAAGGGTTTGCTGACAACGGCAACGGTCAGAATGCCCATTTCCTTAGCTATTTGCGCCACCACAGGTGCTGCGCCCGTTCCAGTACCGCCGCCCATGCCGGCGGTAATGAACAGCATATCTGCACCCTGAATCAGCTCAGCGATACGATCCCGGTCTTCCAAAGCGGCCTCACGCCCGATTTCCGGATTGGCACCGGCTCCCAGTCCTCTGGTAATGCCCGTACCGAGTTGCAGTAACGTGGGTGCACGATTCCCTTTGAGCGCCTGCGCATCGGTATTGATGCAAATAAATTCAACACCTTTTGTTTCATTTAGGATCATATGGTCTACCGCATTGCTACCACATCCTCCTACGCCGATCACTTTAATCACGGCTTCCTGACTTTCGGGATTCATGATTTCAAACATGTTGCTTCTCCTTTAGCATGTTAAATTTTGGATAACTTCTTTTAATGCGCTGCTCACAGCGCAATGGTCAAAAATTTTTCTGGAACCAACTTTTCATTTTTGCAAAAACCTGCTTAGCCGATCCCCCCTGTAAATGACTATGATGATGAAGCCTGCGCTCCTCCATACCAGCCATAATTAAACCAATACCTGTGGAAAATCTGGGTGTACGAACGACTTCCTCTAGGTTACCTTCATACTGTGGCATCCCTAGGCGTACGGGCATATGAAATATTTCTTCCCCCAGTTCCACCATTCCCTGTAAAGAGCTGCTGCCACCCGTAATGACGATTCCAGATGACAGGAGCTGTTCAAAACCGCTACGACGTAATTCAGCTTGTATCAATAAATAAAGCTCTTCTACGCGTGGCTCAATAACTTCTGCGAGTGTTTGCCTGGAAAGCTGGCGTGCTCCTCGATTACCTACGTCCGGCACTTCCACCACCTCACGCACATCAGCCAACGTACGTAAGGCGCATCCATAACGGCATTTGATATCTTCAGCATCTTTGGTCGGGGTACGTAATGCCATGGCGATATCATTCGTGATTTGATCGCCCGCAATCGGAATAACTGCAGTATGGCGGATTGCGCCATTGGTAAACACCGCAATATCAGTTGTCCCCCCCCCGATATCCACGAGGCACACACCTAAATCCTTTTCATCCTCAGACAAGACTGCGATCGCCGAAGCTAACGGTTGCAAAATCAAATCGCGTACTTCCAACCCGCAACGATGAACGCATTTAATAATGTTTTGTGCGGCCGATACTGCGCCGGTCACAATATGCACCTTTACTTCAAGCCGTATCCCACTCATACCAATAGGCTCTCGCACATCTTCCTGACCATCGACGATAAACTCCTGATTAAGGATGTGCAGAATCTGCTGATCAGCCGGAATATTGACCGCTTTAGCGGTCTCCATCACTTTCTCCACATCCATCGACGAAACTTCTTTGTCCTTGATCGCGACCATGCCGTGTGAATTGAATCCCCGAATATGACTGCCTGCAATTCCGGTGTAAACTTCACTAATCTTACAGTCTGCCATCAATTCAACTTCTTCGAGTGCGCGCTGAATTGCAGTGACCGTTGTTTCAATGTTGACCACAACTCCTTTCTTCAGTCCGCGCGATGGGTGACTCCCCAGACCAATAATTTCAAAACCACCCTCAGGTTTTACTTCAGCAACAATAGCCACAATCTTTGAAGTGCCTATATCCAGACCAACGATCAGGTCTCTGCCTTCCTTGGCTTTATTCATTTAACATTCCTCCCTGATTTTCACAACTTCTTCCCGGCACCGGTCTTACGCGGAACCTGTGGCATTGCTTCAGACATACGTATAGCGAATCCATTAGGATAACGTAAGTCCACATAATCCAAAGGTATTGACTGATTCAGGTTCACGATACTCTGCCTATAGACTGAAACATAGCGCCTCAGCCGAGTTTCAATTTTCTCACGCCCCAGTTTTAACAGTGTTCCATTTTCCAGACGAACGAGCCAAGCGTGCCGTGGAGACAGTTCAATCTCTGCAGCACGTTGCCTGATTGGCTCCAATACTTTGTTGAAAATCTCATATTGCTCAATAATTACAGCGGTACTTTCTTCACTAGGGCCTATAAAAACCGGTAATATTTCGTCAGTCGGGGCACGAAATATTTCACCTTGCCTATTCACTAACGCAGCATCGCCCCAGTACGCGAATGCGGTATATTCTTCGAGCATCACTTTCAGCCCTGATGGCCAGTTGCGCTGAATCTTTGCTGCCCGCACCCACGGCAAATCCTTAAAAGCTTCCCGTAATGCATCCAAATTAACTGTTAAAAAATTTCCTCTGACTTCATTCAGGACAATACTCTGAATCTGTTGACGGGTAACATGCTGCAGCTTAGCGTTCTCCGACTGATTAGCACTCATTCCTTCCACACTAATTTCCTTTAGTGCGAAAAGGGGTAATTTTATCACCCTTATACCAAGGACATAAATCGCAGCCAATATCACGCCTGTAAACATCATGTTGGCAAATAAATTCAGCATCCGGTAATTATTCCACATGGGACAATGCCAAAATCTTTACGACTAAATCTTCAAACGAAATACCTGCAACTTTTGCAGCCATCGGCACAAGGCTATGATCAGTCATTCCCGGGGAAGTGTTCGCTTCTAGAAAATAAGGCTGGTCATTCTTATCCAGAATCAGATCTACCCTGCTCCACCCTTCGCATCCCAGAATTTTGTGTGCCTGCAAGGCCTGTGCCTGTAACTGGTGACTCAATTCATCCGGCAAGCCACTCGGGCAGAAATAACGAGTATTATTCGCAAGATATTTGGCGTGGTAATCATATAACTCCCCTGCTACTTCTATATGCACCAGTGGCAACGGCGTCTCGCCAAGAATCGCAGCGGTCAATTCCTTACCCGCAATAAACTGCTCCGCCAATACAATCGAGTCATGCTGCGCCGCCAACTGATAAGCATCTGAAAAATCTTTCTTTGCATTGATCTTGCTTAGACCTATCGTTGAGCCTTCACGTGCAGGTTTGATGATCAATGGCAGATCAAGATAATCTGCGACTTCATCAAAATCACTTTGAGCATCGATGATGACATAACGTGGCGTACTGATACCCACGGCCTCCCAGATCAATTTAGTGCGCCATTTATCCATTGCCAGTGCGCTCGCAAGAATACCACTGCCTGTATAAGGCAGTCCCATCAGTTCCAGTGCTCCCTGGACCGAGCCATCCTCTCCGAAACGGCCATGCAATGCGATGAATGCCCGATTGAATCCTTGTTGCAGCAGTGCCTCCATAGGGTACCGAGCAGGATCAAAAGGATGGGCATCCACTCCTTTTCTCAGCAGCGCACTGAGCACGGCTTCGCCGCTTTTAAGTGAAATTTCACGCTCTGCTGAACGTCCCCCTAGCAGGACTGCAACTTTTCCGAAATCAGGCATACTCATGATCCATTACTCCTGACCTCACCAATAATCCGAACTTCCTGAATCAATTCAATTCCTGTTCTTTCTTTCACGGTATTGCGTATCATGGCAATGATCGCCTCGATATCCGAAGCGGTGGCATTCCCATTATTGATAATAAAATTGGCGTGCTTGGTTGAAACCATTGCCCCACCCACACGATATCCTTTGAGACCGCACGCTTCAATCAGGCGTGCTGCATAATCTCCAGCCGGGTTACGAAATACCGAACCTGCATTTGGGAAATTCAATGGCTGGCTATTAATCCGTGCTGTTAACAATGCTTTGATTTTTTGCCGGGAAATATCGTGATCGCCCCGTTCTAATCTGAACCAGCCACCGGCAAACCATTCCTCGCCGTCTACGTTACTAAACTTCTGCTGTAATGCGACATGCCGATAGCCGACAAGATAATCTTCCGGGTTCCGCTCATGCAGTTCACCGGCTCGATTGATGGTTCTAACCTTTTCAACAATCTGCCAGGTTTCTGCTCCATAACATCCCGCATTCATTGCCAAGGCTCCGCCTACCGTACCGGGAATCCCGGCCAGAAATTCCGCGCCAGCCAGATGATGTAATGCTGCAAAACGTGCCAGCTTGGCGCAAGGCACGCCCGCTCCAGCATAAATCAACCCATCTGCTTGATCCTGCTTGACCAGAAATAACTCATTGAGTCGTGCATGTGATGCCACGATTACGCCGTGAAAACCCCCATCGCGCACCAGCAAATTACTCCCCAGCCCAATCATACAAACCGGTTTAGTTCTGGGTAAATGGCGTAAAAATAGAGCAAGATCGTGCAAATCAGCCGGCAAGTAAACATACTCTGCCACACCTCCGGCGCGCCAGGAGACATGCTTTCTCATTGATTCGCGCACACGTAGCTCACCTCGTAGCAGACTGGTATCGATAACACCCACAAAATCTTCTTCCTCTGAGAAATTCATACTGGCTACATGAGAGCAAGGTGCCGATTGACTAAATTTTGTATGACTCGATACAAGCATGTTCATTGATTCATCCACCGATGACAGCAAATTTTTTCGTCGTCCGCACCACGCGGGAAGCCACTTTCCCTACTGAACCTGCTCCCATTATCAACACAACATCCCCATCCTGCGCAATCCTATGGATAGCTGCAGGAAGCTCATCGACGTGCTCGATATAAATGGGTTCCAATTTTCCCTGCACTCTAATGGCGCGGGCGAGTGATTTGCTATCTGCAGCAACGATAGGATCCTCCCCAGCCGCATAGACCTCGGTCAGCAGTAATGCATCAGCGGTAGACAATACCCTGACGAAATCTTCGAATACATCACGCGTACGGGTATAACGGTGGGGTTGAAAAACCAATACCAGCCGTCGGCCAGGAAATGCGCCTCGCGCTGCGGCCATGGTTGCAGCAATTTCCACAGGATGATGACCATAGTCATCAATCAAGGTAAAGCTGCTTTGTCCGGGTAATTTGACCTCGCCATAGCGTTGAAAACGTCGCTCGACCCCTCCAAACGTCGCCAGAGCACGAATGATGGCAACATCAGCCACGCCAAGCTCGTTACCCACTGCTATGGCTGCAAGGGCATTCTGGACATTATGCAGGCCCGGCAAATTGAGCGTGACATCAAACTGCCGTGCTGTGCCATTTACACCCACTCGCGCACGGAAATGCATTCTGCCGCCATCATGCCGGATATCGGTCGCACTAATCTGCGCACTCTCTGACAAACCATAGGTTGTTACAGGCTTGGTCGTTGCCGGTAAAATATCACGTACATTTTTATCATCCAGACACAATACCGCCATGCCGTAGAAAGGTAAGTGCTCGATGAATTCGACAAATGTTTGTTTGAGCTTACTGAAGTCATGACCATAAGTCGCCATATGATCAGCATCGATATTGGTCACTACTGCCAGAATGGGCTTCAAATAAAGAAAGGAAGCATCAGACTCATCGGCCTCTACCACGATAAACTCGCCACTACCGAGTTTGGCATGGCTGCCTGCTGCTTCAAGTTTGCCACCAATCACGAAAGTCGGATCAAGCTCTGCTTCTGCCAAAATACTCGCAATCAAACTGGTTGTCGTCGTTTTACCATGGGTGCCCGCAACAGCGATCCCTTGGCGTAAGCGCAATAACTCCGCCAGCATCATGGCACGAGGCACTACCGGGATACGACGTTCACGCGCTGTAGCAACTTCGGGATTATCCGGCTTTACCGCGGTTGAAGTCACAACAACGTCGGCAGAAGCAATGTTCTCCTTGGCATGGCCAATATGAATTGTTGCCCCTAGCCCCTGCAAACGCTCAGTGGTCAGATTATTGGACAGATCCGAGCCACTCACGTGGTAACCCTGATTAATCATGACCTCAGCAATTCCTCCCATGCCGGAGCCGCCAATCCCTACAAAATGCACATGTCTAACTTTATGTTTCATCTTCCGGATTCTCCTATTTCCAGACAAGCTTCTGCGGCCATTCTGGTTGCATCCGGTTTTGCCAGACTGCGTGCAAGTGTTGCCATTGCCAGTAACTTTTTGCGCGTAAACCCCCTGATCAAATCTGCCAGATCTTCAGGATTCAATCTCCTTTGAGGCAATAATAGTGCGGCATTATGTTTGCTTAGAAACTGCGCATTCGCAGTTTGATGATCATCTACTGCAAATGGATAAGGAACAAGAATACTGGCTACCCCCGCCACCATCAGCTCAGATAGGGTCAGCGCACCTGCACGGCAGATAACCAGATCACATTCAGCATAGCTTGCAGCCATATCCTCGATAAAAGATACCAAGTCACCTTCTACGCCAGATTCAGCGTAATTCCGCTGCAGCTCATCCAAATGCTTTTTTCCTGCCTGGTGCGTGACCCAGGGGCGCTCATTTTCCGGAATCAGTTTCAAGGCCTTTGGCACAATCGTATTCAATATATGCGCGCCTAAACTGCCCCCGATTACCAATATCTTAAGTTTCCCGGTACGGCCGGCAAAACGTTGTTCAGGAGCTGGCAGCCGTAAAATGTCATCTCGCACCGGATTCCCGGTCACTTGTACTTTGCCGTTTGCGCCTTTTATGGCATCAGGAAAGCCCAGTAAAATTTTGTCAGCGATTTTTGCGAGAATTCTATTGGTAAGACCAGCAATCGCATTCTGTTCATGGATTAAGAGCGGCTTGTTTAACAATGAGGCCATGATACCGCCTGGAAAAGCAGGATAGCCACCCATCCCCAATACTACATCCGGCTGAGTGCGGATGATTATTCGGGCGCTCTGCCAGAAAGCCAATAACAATCGCCATGGCAACAATAGCCAGTCCATCGCCTTTTTTCCGCGAAGACCGGAAAACCCAATGAGTTCAATATGATAGCCATGCTGCGGTACCAATGCTGCCTCCATGCCATGATGCGTACCCAACCATACGATATTCCAATCTAACAACTTCATATAATCAGCCACCGCCAATCCCGGGAAAACATGACCACCCGTTCCACCAGCCATAATCATGATTGTTCGCGCCACCTTCACATCTCTAGAGTAGTTACCATAATCATCACACGCTTAATCCTTTTACTTTTTGCCGGTTCTCCCAATCCACTCGCAGTAAAACAGCAAGCGCAATACAGGTAATGACGATACTACTGCCCCCAAAACTCATAAGCGGTAGTGTCAATCCCTTAGTCGGCAGCACGCCCATATTCACACCCATATTGATAAAGGCCTGGAACCCTAGCCAGACGCCAATACCTTGCGCCACAAGTGCTGAGAAATAGTTTTCTAGCATGGCAGCGGTGCGGCCGATGACAAAAGCGCGCACGAGTATACAGGCAAACATCGCCATGACCGTTGCCACCCCCACAAACCCCAATTCTTCAGCAAGCACAGCAAACATAAAATCAGTATGTGCTTCCGGCAAATAAAACAACTTTTCTACACTCCCCCCCAGACCCACACCCAACCATTCACCTCGTCCAAATGCAATCAATGCATGACTTAACTGATAACCCTTGCCATAAGGATCAGCCCATGGATCCAGGAAACCATCAATACGGTTACTACGATAACCTACTGTTACAATTAATAAACTCAAACAAACGATTAACAGACCAGTCACTCCGGCAAACAGCTTTAGATTCATCCCCCCCATGAACATGATGGCAATCGCAATGCCAGTCACGACCACAAATGCGCCGTAATCAGGCTCCCGCAGTAACAAAAAACCTACCGCTGATATCAGCGCCAAAATAGGCAAAAGACCTTTACGCCAGTGATCCAGGTAAGCCAATTTACGCGCTACATAATCCGCAACATAAATCACCATCAACAGCTTCATCAGCTCAGATGGCTGAAAGTTGACTATTGCCAATGAAATCCATCGCTGACTGCCATTAATTTCACGGCCAATTCCTGGAATCAATACTAAAATTAATAATATAATTCCGACTAAAAACAAATACGGACAATATTTCCGCCATGCGCGCATAGGGAATTGGAAAGCAAAAAAACCCATCAATAGACCCACAAGCAAGTAAATGCCATGGCGTATCAAATAATGGTATGAGCCACTTTCACCATATTCCGACTCGGCGATTGCGATTGATGCAGAATAAACCATGACCAGCCCTAAGCTTAGCAATACCAGTGCCGACCAAATTAGATAGAAATCATAATCGGTTGTTATTTTCTGGCGATTAACAGCGGGTTGGTCTATCATGGATCAATGACTCTCCTGATCAGAACAAATAAACTTTTCCTCAATTTCTTTGACAGCAGCAATAAAAACCTCTGCCCGGTGGATGTAATTCCTAAACATATCCAAACTGGCGCAGGCTGGAGACAGTAGTACCGCATCACCGGGTCGTGCCAATAAAAAACTTATCCGTACAGCTTCATCCATTGCTGCAGCATAATGGATCGGAACCTGGCAATCGCTGATCGCATCAGCGATCTCTTTAGCATCACGACCAAGCAGCACCACTGCCTGCGCGTAGTCAGCTACGGGTTGCTTCAACGGAGAAAAATCTTGCCCTTTTCCATCTCCCCCTGCAATCAGCACAATGTTTTTCTGCATCCCATTCAACGCTACGATCGCAGATCCTACATTGGTGCTTTTGGAATCGTCATAAAAAGTAACATTATTAATAACAGCGATTTTCTGCATGCGATGAGGCAATCCCTTAAACTCACGCAAAGCTTTTAACAAGGGCTCATAGGGCAATGCTACGGCACGACACAACGCCATCGCCGCCAGGGCATTGGCAATATTATGCATACCCGGAATCATCATCTCTTTAGTGTTCAGTAAGTACATTCCCCCCTGAACTAGCCACAGATCTGCTCCACTTCGCAGCAGGCCAAAATCCATATCAGAGATGGGTTCATCCAAGCCAAAAGTCATCTGTTTTCTGCCAGGTATTGCCATGGCACGTACTGTTGCATCATTCCGATTCAGAATCTGGATACTTTTGTTATCACCGGCAAACAGTCTTGCTTTGGCTGCAGCATAGTCATGCATCCCTGCATAGCGATCAAAGTGATCTTCACTTAAATTGAGCACTGCCGCTGCATCAGCACCAAGATTTTGTGTTGTTTCTAGTTGAAAACTAGAAAGCTCCAACACCCAATACTGCGGCAATTTCCCTAAATCCATGCGTTGCATCAGTGTTTCCAATACCGCTGGACCAATGTTACCTGCCACTTCAACATCCCATCCTGCATTTCTAACCATGTCACCGACCATCGTTGTGACAGTCGTCTTTCCGTTCGATCCAGTAATTGCCAGAATTTTGGGTCTCGGTTGCTCAAGCTGATCCAGCGCCTGGACAAATAATTCAATATCTCCTACCACAGGGATTTCACGCTTCACAGCCTCTTGCACAAGCGGCTCAGCCAACGGTATGCCTGGGCTGATCGCAATGAGCTCAGCATCATCAAATACTTCTGCCCTGAATGGTCCGTTGTATATTTTTGTGGCAGGAATCACCTGTTCCAGTGCTTCACGATTAGGTGGCGCGGTACGGTTATCAGCGATACGCACCTCTGCACCCAGGCGGGTCAACCATTTCGTCATGGATAGACCGGTTTCACCCATCCCCAGAACCAGCACTTTTTTATCACGTAAATTCATCGCAGCTTCAATGTTGATAATCCCACTAATACTAGAATGATCGTCAGGATCCAGAATCTGACGACCACCTGATTCTCCTGCCATCCTTTCAATTCATAATGATGATGAAGAGGTGCCATACGGAAGATACGCTTACCGAATAACTTAAATGAAGCTACTTGCAGCATCACCGACAAGGCTTCCATGACAAATACTCCCCCCATGATGACCAACACGATTTCCTGGCGAATAATCACGGTTATCACACCTAATGCTGCACCCAGTGCAAGCGCGCCAACATCGCCCATAAATACTTCGGCCGGATAAGTGTTAAACCAGAGAAATGCCAGACCAGCACCCGCAAGGGCGCCACAAAAAACAGCCAGCTCACCTGCGTCGGGGATATAAGGAATGCCAAGATATTTTGCAAAGACAACGTGGCCGGCTACATAGGCAAAAATTGCCAGCGCACCACTGATCATGACCGTTGGCATAATGGCAAGGCCATCCAGCCCATCTGTTAAATTCACGGCATTGCTCGTTCCCACGATGACGAGATAAGTCAGCAGTACAAAACCAGATATACCCAAGGGAATCGCTACTTCTTTAAAAAATGGCACAATCATATTGGTCTGCTCCGGGAACTCGGCAATTGAAACGAGATACCATGCCACACAACACGCAATGAGTGATTGCCAGAGAAGCTTCGCTGATGCAGAAAGACCCTTGGAATTACGATGCACTACTTTGCGATAATCATCTATCCAGCCAATGATACCGAACCCCAAAGTTGTCAATAAAACAGTCCAAATATAATGATTAGACAGATCCGCCCATAACAGTGTTGTAATCATGATTGCAACGAGTATCAACGCTCCCCCCATCGTTGGGGTACCCGCCTTAACAAGATGAGTTTGCGGACCGTCATTGCGCACGGACTGGCCGATTTTATATGCCGTTAGCTTGCGTATCATCGCCGGGCCGACGATGAATGAAATCACCAGGGCGGTAAGTGCAGCCAGCATCGTGCGTAAAGTAATATAGCTAAAAACATTAAATGCACGAATATCTTGTGCAATCCATTGGGTGATTACTAATAGCATTTTTATCCTTAGAACAATACAGGTTGCTGATATTGCATTTGACTACCACTGCCATCCACTTCTCGTCAAGAATCCATAGCGCCTTAAACCTCTAATCGTCTTATCACCCGTTCCATCTGCATAAAACGCGAGCCTTTTACCAATATGGTGACATTGATGTCCAGTAACTTCTCAGCTTCCACCAGTAAGGCATCCATACTTGTAAAATGGCGGGCGCTGCTACCAAATCCAACTGCTGTATGCTTGCTTAGATCACCCAACGTAAGCAATTCCGTTATTCCGGCATGACTCGCTTCCACGCCAATCTGGTAATGGAAATCTGCTGCGCCTGTACCTAATTCCCCCATATCACCAAGCACCAGCACTTTTTTTCCAGGCGAATTAGCCAGCACTGCGAGTGCTGCCCGCATTGATTCCGGATTGGCATTATAAGTGTCATCAATTAAAGTCGCTTTGTATAAGCCAAGTTTCTTTTGCATACGCCCCTGCACGCCACTGAACGCTTGTAATCCTGCTGCGATTGTCTGTTTATCGATACCAACAGCAACCGCTGTCGCCGCGGCTGCAAGAGCATTGTAGATATTATGTTGCCCGGGTACTTGTAATCGCATCTCCTCACTCCCCTCTGGAAGTTTCAGTATCCATACATCTCCGGAAGAATCAGATTGGTGATAAGCAGTTACTTGCGCTGGACTATTCAAACCGAAATCAATGATCCGCCTATTTTCTGCCAGCTCGCGCCATAGTGAAGCATGATCATCATCTGCATTGATAATGGCTACTCCTGTATTGCTCATCAAGCCCTCAAAGATTTCACCTTTGGCCCGCGCCACCGCTTCTACTGAACCCAGTCCTTCAATATGGGCTGCGCCAGCATTGGTAATAACAGCTACGGTTGGTTTAGCCAACCGAGTTAAATAAGCGATCTCACCGGCGTGATTCATTCCCATTTCAATCACGGCATAAGCATGCTGTTCACGCAGCCTTAACAGCATTTGTGGCACACCGATATCATTATTAAGGTTACCTAAGGTTGCCAGCACACTGTCTGAAGCAGAATCGCTTTGATCAAGGTGTGTCTTAACAGCCTCACGAAAAATGGAGGCTATCATTTCCTTGACAGTCGTTTTACCATTGCTTCCAGTGACTGCCACGAGTGGCAATGAAAAGCACGTGCGCCAATAACCTGATAATTGACCTAGACCTAGTCGGGTATCACAGACTTGTATCCAGCCAAACTCTGATAGGGATTCTCCATTATCAGCCTTTTTCTCAACCAAGGCAGCAACGGCTCCTTTATCTCTTGCATTGGCAATAAATTGATAACCATCGAATCGTGCGCCGGGCAATGCTACAAACAGGTCGCCGTGTTTGATCGTTCGGCTATCGGTACTCACGCCTGTGAACAACACATTTTCACCCCACCAGTCTGCGTTAAGAACACGGGCAGCTTCCAGTACCGTCATCATCTTTGTGCCTGCAATTTCAGGTTAGTCAGGTCATGTAACACTTGTTGCGCAATTTCACGGTCATCAAACGGAATCTTTTGTCCCTTGATTTCCTGATACGCTTCAGATCCTTTACCGGCTATCAGCACCATATCCCCTTTACGCGCATTGTGTATCGCCTGATAAATTGCAGAGGCACGATCTTCTTCAATTGAATAATTATGGTGGGGTATACCCGAGACTATTTCGTCAATAATAGCTCGCGGCTCTTCACTGCGCGGATTATCACTGGTAATGATGACTTCATCGGCAAGCCTCGTGGTAATTTCGCCAGCTAAGCTGCGTTTTCCCCGATCCCGATCACCACCGCAACCAAATACACAAATCAGTCTCGGATTTCTTAAATCAAACTTATTTCTTGCTTGCCTGCTATAAACTGTTTCTCGTAGCTCCGTCAACACCTTTTCCAGAGCATCCGGGGTATGGGCATAATCAACGATTACCACAGGTTGATTTCCCCCGCCAAATTTCTCCATTCTGCCTGCAATCGGTTTAACCTGTGATAATGCAGCCACCGCCTCGTGGAAATCGATTCCATTCGCAAACAAAGTAGCCAGAACAGCCAGCAGATTCGAGGCATTGAATCTGCTCATAACATTAACCTGCAAGCTTCTCCGCTGCCCTTCAAACTCCACATCGAATTCCAGGCCATCGATGCTCACTTTAAGGTTCCTTCCCCGCAGTATCCTCAAGTTTTGTGGATGTCTTCCCATATTGTCTGGCTGGTTAAATCCATACCCGATAACTTGCATATCTTTGTGTGCAAGCTGACGAGACAATTCCATTCCCAGCATATCATCCAGATTTAATACTGCGCATTTAAGTGTTGGCCAGAAAAATAATTTTGCTTTGGCAGCAGCATAGGCATCCATACTTCCGTGATAATCAAGATGATCTCGTGACAAATTAGTCAACACTGCCACATCAAATTCAGCGCCATTAATTCTCCCCTGAACAAGACCATGGGATGAAACCTCCATCGCTACATACTCTGCACCGTCTTGCAATATTCTCGCAAATTCCGCCTGGAGCGACACTGCCTCCGGCGTCGTATTTTGCGACTGTTTTAGCGTTTCTAAAAATCCATTCCCTAACGTGCCAATAACTGCTGTTCTTTTCCCCAAAGCTGTCATTGCCTGAGCATACCAGTGGCTACATGAAGTTTTACCATTAGTGCCAGTAATGCCTACCAGCCATAATTCACGTGAAGGATATCCATAAACATGACCGGCAATCACTCCGGCTTTAGCTTGCAACCCTGCTACTGCACAATTGGGTATTTTCCATAGAGGATCCCAAGAAAATTGATTCTTCTCCCAAATCACAGCCTTAGCACCTACTGCAATGGCCTTAGGAATATCTTTACGCGCATCATATCTCTCACCGGCATAGGCAAGAAATGTATCACCTGGCTTCAACTTACGACTGTCCGCAGTCAAGTGCTCGACTGGCACGCCAAGCTGATCAAGAAGTTTGGCTACAAAATTTCCATCTGATTTCCGCATAGATTCTGGCGTCATCCCTCGCTCTTCAGCGTAACAGGCATAGGAGAAGTTACAATATTGCCAAGTGCATCATGTGGAACACCCAATTGTCGCAAAGCACCCGTCATCACTTGGCTGAATAGAGGGGCTGCTACGGCTCCTCCGTAATACTGACCTGCCGAAGGCTCATCAATCATGACTGCGACAACCAGACGGGGGTTAGATACTGGCGCATAACCAACAAATGTAGAGATATATCGGTTTTTTGCATAACCTTTCATACCTTCCAATGGCTTATGGGCTGTTCCTGTTTTTCCAGCAACCCGATAGCCGTTAACTTTAGCTTGTAACCCGGTACCACCAGGCTGGACCACGGTTTCCAGCATGCTGCTCATGGCCAACGCCGTTTTGCGAGAAATCACTTGCTGACCGACAGGGGGAGCGTCACGTTTCAATAGTGAAACAGGCTTTAACTGCCCTTCAGCAGCAAAGATAGTATACGCTCGCGCCAATTGCATTAAATTGACCGATATTCCATGACCGTAGGACATTGTGGCCTGCTCGATCGGTCGCCACTTATGATACGGGCGCAATCGACCGTTGACCTCCCCAGGAAAATTCGATCCTGTCGGCATACCAAAACCGGAACGGCTCAACATTTCCCACAATGTTTTAGGAGGTAATAGCAAAGCAATTTTTGCGGCACCCACATTACTCGATTCTTGGATAACTTGTGATACGGAAAGTGTTCCTTTATTACGGACATCACGTATGGTAGCGTTTCCGATCTTGAGTGTACCTGGAGATGTTTGAAACAACGTATCAGGGTTAATCTTGCCTGTTTCCATCGCAACAGCAACAGCAAATGGCTTCAGGGTCGAGCCCGGCTCAAAGACATCAACCAATGCCCTATTACGTGTTTTTCCTGCTCGTATACTTGATCGTTGGTTAGGATTGTACGTAGGATAATTGGCTAATCCCAACACTTCTCCTGTCTGCACATCCAGCACGATAACACTACCCGCCTTGGCATGATTGGCTTTTACTGCTCGCTTTAGCTCCCGGTGGGCAAGATACTGTATTTTACTATCAATCGATAACGTCAAATTTTGACCAGGCCTAGGCGAGCGAATTTTCTCGACACTCTCTATGACACGCCCGATACGGTCCTTAATCACACGACGGCTACCGTGCTCGCCAGTAAGGATATCTTCCCATCCCAGCTCCACGCCCTCCTGCCCCTTTCCGTCTATGTTAGTAAAACCAAGAATATGGGCAGCCACCTCACCTGTTGGGTAATATCGATAAAATTCCCGCTTAAGATACACACCGGATATATTCAAGTTAGCCACACCAGATGCCATTTCCGGTGACAACTGCCTTCTTAGATGGACAAATCTCTTATCTTGATCAGAAATCCGCTTACGAATATCGCCCACATCTATTTCGATTAAATGAGCTAATGCCTGCAATTGCTCCGGCGTAGCATTCACTTTCTGCGGATCAGCCCAAACAGATTTTACGGGCGCACTGATCGCCAGTATTTCACCATGCCGATCGGTTATTTTCCCACGTTGCGCATTCAATTCCACGATACGGCTATAGCGGGATTGCCCTTGTTGTTGCAAAAAATCCTTATTCAGCCCTTGCAAATAAATGGCACGTCCCGCCAACGCAACCAAACCCAGCAGCAATAGCATTATCAGCAAGCGTGAACGCCAGATAGGTAAAACTAAAGACAATGCAGAGTCGCGCCTCATGATTAACGAAACTCCTTAGAAGAAGTAGAATAAGCTGGACCTGCGGAATGACCGGGCAAAATAACCCGAATGCTTTGGGGTGTCGGCACGATCATATCAAGCTGCCCCCGGGCAATTTTTTCAACATGGCCATGCATTGCCCATGTTCTCTGTTCAAGTAGCAACTGATTCCACTCTATTGTCAGTTGATCAGCTAGTTCCTGTTCTTTCTCCAGCGATATGAAAAGCTTACGTGCTTCGTGCTGCGAGGTTACTATGCCTAACCCACAAATAACAAGAATTATAGCCAGGGAAATATTCAGTTTAATCATATAATTACTCATTAATTATGATTCTTTCCGCCACACGCATGACTGCACTTCTAGCTCGTGGATTAACCGCTATTTCCCGTGCACTGGGACGCAGTGCCTTACCTATTATTTGCAACCGCTGCTTACTCAGATCCTTCACCTCTTTATCACGCAGAGGAAGTTTGCGCGGCAACCTGTCTGGACTTGCTTCAGTGCGCATGAAACGTTTTACTATACGATCCTCAAGCGAATGAAAACTGATTACAACCAATCGCCCTCTTGGGTTTAATAAATCTACACATTGTGGCAAGGTTAATGACAATTCTTCAAGTTCTTGATTGAGATGAATTCGTATCGCCTGAAAAGTACGTGTTGCCGGATGCTGCTTTCCTCCCCGCTGATACTCATTCGTACGCACGACCGCTGCTACGATCTCGGCAAGCTGAATCGTGGTTGAAATGGGTTGCCGTGCTCGTGCCATAACAATTGCCCTTGCAATCTGCTTAGCATGCCGTTCTTCACCATAGTTTCTAATCACCTCTTCCAATTGCGGTTCTGTAACAGAATTAAGCCACTCTGCTGCTGTTTCTCCACAGCTGGTATTCATACGCATGTCAAGCGGCCCTTCCGAGCGGAAACTGAATCCACGCGTGCCTTCATCCAATTGCGATGATGAAACCCCAAGATCCAGCAGCACCCCATCTATCCGCTCTACCTTTAATGCTTGCAATTCCTCCCGCATCTTGACATAACTGCTATGTCTTATATCGAATCGCTTATCATCAATCTGCGCTGCCACTTTAACTGCGTCCAAGTCCTTATCAAACGCAATCAGGCGGCCTTTCTTACCCAATCGAGATAAAATCAAACGACTATGTCCACCGCACCCAAACGTCCCATCCACATAAACACCGTCTGTTCTGAGTATCAGCGCATCGACAGCTTCATTTAGCAAAACTGGCAAATGCACAGCAATACCACAACATTACAATGAGAATCCTTCAAGCTCGGGTGGCATATTGCCATCTTTGTAAACAAGTGCTGCCTCAATTTCCTGATTCCATTTCTCAGCATCCCACAACTCAAATTTTTCACCCTGACCTACCAATACAATATCCTTGGTCAAACCGGCAAACTGGCGTAATGGCGTCACTACCAGTATCCGTCCAACACTATCCATCTCAACATCACATGCATTACCCACAATAAGACGCTGCAAACTACGGCTCTGTGGATTGAAACTAGAAAGACTATTCAGTTTTTTTTCTATAGGTTCCCAGGCGGGTTGGGGATAAATCAGTAAACACCTTGAAGGATCAGCAGTAATCACCAAATTCCCGGCACAACTGGACAATAATTCCTCACGGTACCTTGCAGGCACCGCAAATCTACCCTTGCCGTCCAAGCACAGTTGTGTAACGCCACGAAACATGCTGCCCCTTTATTTCCCAGAAAACGTTACCCTACACCCAATACTCCCACGATTCCCCACTTTAATACTCTTAACCCCACTCTTTTCCACTCTAATCAAAAAAATGAGCTCAGTCAAGTAAAAAACCATGCACTTTTACTTTAACGACAAAGACTTAAGAGCAAGCGAACAAAACCTTAAAAATAAATAAGATAGAGGTAATATTGCGAGTAAATTGCCGATTAATATCGCTAGCGCATCATGTAAAATGATCTCTCGATCAAGCAACAAATTATTTTTAGCTACGAAAGCAAATACGGTAAAGAATGGTTTTACTCAGGAAAGAACAACGTGTAGCGCCCGTATTCTGGGAACAGGCGACGGATAATTTGGCAAAACGAGATCCCGTCATGCAACGGCTCGTTAGCCAGTTTAGCGAATCAACGCTTCACTCACACGGAAACGCTTTTACTACACTGGCTCGCGCCATTGTTGGCCAGCAAATTTCAGTCAAAGCTGCAGCAAGTGTATGGCATAAACTAGAGATTGCTTTGTCAGAGACCACCCCTGAGAACCTGTATAGCATCGATGCTAATACATTACGGGCATGCGGCCTGTCTGCTAGAAAAATAAGCTATCTACAAGATCTATCCCAGCGATTCATAAACGGCGGATACGACGAAACTGCCTGGCAGGAAATGAATGATGAGGCGCTGATTGCTCACCTTATCCAGATAAAGGGTATTGGTCGGTGGACCGCGGAAATGTTTCTGATCTTTCACATGCAGCGACCAGACGTATTACCATTAGACGACATCGGGTTGCAACGGGCTATCAGCATTCACTACAACGCCAATCAGCCAATAGAGAAGAGTAGAATACAAACCATTGCTACAAACTGGCAGCCTTGGCGTTCGGTTGCAACATGGTATTTATGGCGCAGCCTCGATCCCATACCCGTTGATTATTAGGCAGAAAGTATTCTATGAAGCATAGGCACAGCATCCATTGCATTCATTACCCCAGCCTGATTCTTGGATCTACCAGGGTATAGGATATATCGGTCAATATCAGGCCTATGATATAAAACAATGAGCCCAGAAAGACCATAGCACGCACTACGGCAAAATCCTGCGAATTGATAGCTTCGATGGTATAGCTTCCCAATCCAGGTATGCCAAAAAACGATTCGGCAATCAGGCTGCCAAGAAACAATAATGGAATCACTACCACTGCGCCCGTAAGAATCGGAATCATAGCATTTTTAAGCACATGTCTGAATAATACAATGCTTTCTGGCAAACCTTTTGCGCGTGCAGTCCGGACATACTCCTTATTCATTTCTTCCAGAAAAATTGTGCGATACCATCGCACATTTGCACCAGCACTGCTCACCACCCCGATGATAATGGGCAAAAGCAGAAATCTGCCTGCATCCAGTCCATTACCATAACCAGAAATAGGTACTAAATGCCATAGCTTACCCACAAGGAATTGTCCACCAATAATGTAAAACAGACTTGAAATCGACATGAGCGCCACACACAATACAACGCCCCAGAAATCTATATAAGTCATGCGAAAAAAAACCATAACTAGCGCAAAAGTAATATAAACCAGCAATCCCAATAAAAATACTGGCAACGCAATGGCTAAACTGGGCAGCATTCGGGATTTAATTTCGTGCGCAATATCGCGTCCATCATCAGCACGGCCAAAATCAAACACGAACATTGCAATCGATTTCTCAAAGAAAATAGTGCTCGTCAATTTTGCAGCACCTTCAGCCACTGTGTTATACAGCAAAGGCTTGTCATAACCGCGCTCTTGTTTCCATTTTATGATTGCCTCATCAGTCACATACTTGATACCTAGATGCATTCGCGCCATATCATCAGGAGTGTTAACTACAAAAAATAAGGTAAACGTGATGAGATTAACACCCACTAAAATTGGAATTGCATAGAGAACACGTCTAATAATGTAATTAAGCATATTGACTTAAAAATTACCCTATAATTTATGCAGCGGATCTCTTGAGCTCGACCGTCCGCTCTCTACGGCGATAAGCAATGACTCCAGGAACAAGACTTAATACAAGCACAGTTACTCCCGCTCCTATTGGCCATATCACCGGCTCATTCCATTCACGCCGCTTTTGCTCACGCAAAGTAGGATCAATACGCAGATATTTAATATTGTTATAAGACAATTTATTAGGTTTCACATTTCCATACCAAGCATGATACAAAGCATAATCTTTTGGGTGGTACCCCCACAGCCAAGGCGCATCCTGACGTAGCATTCCTACCATACGATCGATGATCTGCTCTCGTTCTGGACTATCTTCCATTTTTTCCATCTGCTCGAACAAGCTGTTATATTCGGCATTATCATAATTAGCTGCGTTGTTCCCACTATTATTACCAGCTTTACCCTGAGGGCCGTATAGTAAAAACAGAAAATTTTCAGGATCAGGATAATCTGCATTCCAGCCCCACTCAAAAATCTGGGCATTACCTTTGCGTATCTTGTCCTGAAAGCGATTATAGTCAGTGCTTCGAACAACCAGCTGAATATTAATTTTTCTAAATTGTTTGCGCATCCAGTCAAGTATTGACTTGTCATCTGCGCTACGTGCAGTGACATCGAAATACAATACAAGCGGCGCACCGGTTTTAGCGTCTATACCGTTGGGATAGCCGGCTTCCGCCAGTAATGCTTTGGCCTCATTGATCGACCTACGATGTGCCCGCCCGTCTTGCCATTTATAGACGATCGGATTGACTCCCTCCTCGCCTTCTCGATAGCCGGTAATCCCAGGTGGAATAGGGCCCTGTGCAGGGATGCCTCGACCATTGGCAAATATCGAGACGTATTCCTCATAATCCACTACTATTGAAATTGCTTGCCGTAATTTACGGGCAGACTGCTTTTCTTGCTTAGTACGTCCTCCCACAACCGGATCAAGCATATTGAATCCGATATAATAAGTAGAGGGCGCCACGGCTGTCTCCAATCGTATTCCCTGAGACTTCATCACTTCTGTTACTGTTGCCTCACCTTGGCCACTTAATTGCACTGCCTGATCAAAACTATCAGAGCCGATTCCTGAAGCATCATAATATCCCTGCAGGAATTTGTTCCAACGCGGAATACCCTCCTTCTCACGACTGAATATAATCTTGTCTATGAATGGAAGGGGTTTACCGGCATCCTCCAACAATCCATTTTCTACATCATCAGGCATACCCTCGGAAGGATAAAGCTCTCCCTGAAAATGTGGATTCCTTTCCAGGACCATAATTCGATTAGGATCATTCTCAATAAGCATATAGGGTCCCGTACCTATGGGATACCAATCCAGTGTAATATTTTTTTCTGCAAGCCCTGACTGAGCGTAAAAGCGGTCCGCTTCCCATGGAATGGGTGAAAAAAACGGCATTGCCAGCCAATAAATGAATTGGGGATACTTACCTTTTATCTTGATTCGATAAGTATACGCATCCACCCACTCCACTCCTTCCAATCGAAATTTGCGCAAATCAAGGTAAGCATCTTTAGACGCGGCATCAGCCTCCTTTCTTAAGGTTTCAGCATACTCTCTGAGTCCTACGATATAGTCTGCCATTAAACCCAATATGGGGGAATGCAATCTTGGGTGTGCCAAGCGTTTGATTTGATAAATATAATCCTCCGCCAGCAATTCCCGTATACCCGTTTGAGAAAAATCGGTAAGCTTGAAAATTTCTCGCAAATCCTTTCGGGTTAGATCGTGATAGAGGAACGCTCCCTGATCATCCCTTGCAAATGCTGGATGAGGCTGATAATAGATACCTGGCTTAATAGAAATCTCATAAACAGAATAGGCAATGCTTGAGACATCACTCTCGGCAGGCAAGAGTTCTCCATCCACGTCGAAATATTGCACCACAGGCATCTTGTCCACCGTCTGCGGGATAAGGGCATAGGGACGTTTCAAATAGTGATACTGCAAAGGAGGTTGGTATATCTGAGCAGTAAACAAAATTTCATTGGAACTATATGATTGAACGGGATCAAGATGTTTCGGGCGTTCGGCAAATGCATTGTAAAGAATATTTTTTCCGGAATCATCCTTCGGATAGGGATGATTCCATATTGTCCCACTACAGGCCGTCAGGAATAAAATCAAAATAATAAGTGGATTCATTTTAAGGAATCCTTAAAAAAGAAATTGGATATCCGGGATAAAAAAGTATCCAGGTCATGTCACTGCGATTGGAAATCAATTATTCAATATGATATCGATGATGAGTCACTGTATCTACAGTATTTAGTTTATTCTCACCGCTTTTTTACGGGAGATAGTGTAGAAAAATACGATGATAGGTAGATATACATTTATATTTAGCTGTTCGACAATTTAGCAATCCCCGCTATACTCCTTTATCATAAACCTTAAGCTATAATTATTTTAAATTCGACAAACGGAAGGACATATATGGGATTTCTAGACAATAAGCGCATCCTCATCACCGGGTTACTCAGCAATCGATCTATCGCCTATGGTATAGCCAAAGCCATGAAACGTGAAGGTGCACAACTTGCCTTTACCTTCCAAGGAGAAGATGTAAGAGATCGCGTTGCAAAACTAGCTGGTGATTTTGAGAGTCGCTTGCTGTTTCGTTGTGATGTAAGAAATGATGAAGAAATTAACCAGTGCTTTGAAGATTTAGCTAAAGAATGGGACGGCCTTGATGGCATTGTACACTCCATCGCATTCGCACCACGAGAGGCATTAACTGGAGATTATCTTGAAAGTGTAAATCGTGAAGCATTTCATATTGCCCATGATGTCAGTTCTTATAGTTTTACAGCATTAGCAAAAGCTGGCCTGGCATTAATGCAAGGAAGGAATGCTGCACTTTTAACACTCAGTTATCTGGGTGCTGTCCGCGTTATGCCAAGTTACAATGTCATGGGCCTAGCTAAAGCCAGTCTGGAAGCAAATGTACGATTCATGGCTTCCAGTCTGGGCAAAAAGGGTATACGCGTAAATGCAATCTCCGCTGGGCCGATTAAAACACTGGCCGCATCCGGTATAGGAAATTTTGGAAAGCTTCTGGGTTATGCTGAAAAGGTTTCCCCATTACGAAGAAATGTAACGACCGAGGAAGTTGGTAATGCTGCCGCTTTTCTCTGTAGTGATTTAGCAAGCGGTATTACGGGTGAAATTACCTATGTTGATGCTGGATTTAATACAATCGCTTTTGATCTCGATGAATAATAATCTTTTAAGCTGTTAGTAGCTTTCTTCCTGGATTTTTACATCGTATCGCTGCCTAAGGCCAAGTTGATACGATGATAATTCCTCCTGAACAAGCATCTGTTTTAATTGATTAGCAAGAGCCTGATATTGAGCCTTATCCTTATCTGAAGAAATTGGTTCAATAACACGATTAATACGGATCAAGTTGAAGTTGCCATCTGACCCCACTATTCCTGTATAAACTGGTAACTTATCTATTTCTGTTTGGAAAATAGTACGCAAAATACCTATATCTATCCCTTGCGGTTGCATATAAGATATCTCTTTAGCATCACCCCATGAAATTGATTCGTCTTTACCTGCCTGTAATAGAGCCAGTTTGGCTCTACCTTCTTTCTCAGCCATTTCAGTAGCGAGCTGTCGCTTCACTCGCTCACTGATTTCATCTCTAACCACATCTAATGATTGAATTGCGGCTGACTCGTGCTCCAATACCCTAGCAGAAACAAAAGTATCAGGCATTACTTCGATTGCTTCTGTATTGCGCTTATCATTAACAGCATCCTCTGAAAAAATCACTTCCAGCAATTTTTCGTTAGCAATGATGGCGGGTTCCTTCGATTTTCTATCGACCCACCCGCTTTGTTTAATTGACAAGCCAAATCTTTCCGCGGCTAGTTGCAAAGTATCACTTTGCTCGTATACCGTATTACTAAAATCTTCTGCAATTTCACCAAAATTACTTGCAGCCTTCTGACGCTTCAGAATTTGCTCAATGTCATCTCTTACCTCTTCCAAGGGCGCCACATTGGCCGGTTTTATTTCTGAAAGCTTGACGATATGAAAACCAAAAGCTGTTTCAATGGGACCTCGAATTTCATCAGGCTGCATCTGGAATAGTTCATCTTCAAACTCCTTAACCAACACGCCACGCCTTAAGAAACCGAGCTCTCCTCCCAATTTTGCTGAGCCAGGATCTTCCGAATGCTCACCTGCTAGCTCAGGAAATTTCGCTGGCTCTGCTTTTAATTGAGACAGTAAATTCTCCGCTTTGCCACGCGCCACAGCTTTCTCATCATCTGAAGCTGTTCCAGAAACAGCTATTAAAATATGACTGGCTTTTCGCTCTTCCTCCTGCCCATACTCACTTTGGTGTTCATCAAAATATTTTTTGATTTCATCTACGCTAACTTCTTCTTGCTGAGCCCATTCTTCTAGAGATAACACCAAATACTCGATGCGCACTCGCTCAGGCAAAAGAAAATCCGCTTGATGATTATCATAATAAGACTGTATTGCTGCTTCCTCCGGAATAATCTGTGATACGAATTGCTTCGGCTCAATCAGAGCTTGATTTATTTCACGCTTCACTTCACTTAAGTGAGCTACATTCCGGGCTACAGTCTCTGGAACCATCGCGCTTTTTGCAATTGCTTCTTGCAACTGCTGCTGCATAATCTCAGTCGCCACACGCGACTCAAACATCGCTGGTGTCATTTCCTGGCGACGCAGTAACTCCTCATAGCGCTGGTAAGAAAACTTTTGATCATCGTGAAAAGCTGAAATACTCTGAATCTCACGTGCCAATTGTGAATCCAAAACAGTCAGTCCGACATTAACTGCCTCGCGTTTCAACAACTTTCTCTGAATCAAGTTATCTAAAACTGCTAGACGCATCTCAGGATTATCTAATAGCGCGCTATCAAAATTATCTCCCAGCATATTACGCATAGTCTCATGTTGATTCCTAAGCGCTTGCTCAAACTCTCTCCGCTGAATCTCTTCACCTTCAACAACTGCAACATAGCTCTCCCGACCGTCAGCACGATACGACTCCATGCCCCAAAACATAAATGGCAACACAGCCAGCAACAAAATAACCTGAACGATCGTCCTTTTTCGATGAACAAAATCAAACACAGCTAAAATCCAGTGAAATAAATGAGAAGTAAGGCTAAATAGTGCTAGGACAACACTATTTAAATTCGCCCTTAATAATTATACTGACTTGGCGGAGTGGACGGGACTCGAACCCGCGACCCCCGGCGTGACAGGCCGGTATTCTAACCAACTGAACTACCACTCCTAACCTATAAAACCAATTCTTGCTCGCTGATTGGTGGGTGCTGACGGGATCGAACCGCCGACATTCGCCTTGTAAGGGCGACGCTCTACCAGCTGAGCTAAGCACCCCACCCTTGCCCCCTAAGGAGATGCTTAGTTTACCGCATCTTTGAGCGCTTTACCAGCGGTGAATTTGGGCACTTGGGCTGCTTTGATTTTTATGACTGCTCCAGTACGGGGATTGCGACCGGTACGGGCCGCTCTTTTTCCTACTTTAAAAGTGCCAAAGCCAACCAACGTGACACTTTCATTCTTTTTAAGCGCAGCTTTAATCGCAGATAGCGCTCCATTTAATGCATCTCCTGCAGATGCTTTAGAAATACCGGCAGACTCTGCGATGGCATCAATGAGATCAGATTTATTCATTTAATTCCCCTTTTGGGTTATTGATAGTTAAATCACAAACAGAAAGTCTTGCAGATGCCCTTATATCAAGCCATTCTCACCTGGTCAAGTCATTGCCTGAAAATTTCTTTTTTTGGGTATTTTCAACCACAAATCCACAAATATAGAGATAATCTCTTAAAGAGCAGCAAGTAAGAGCCAAGGAAACCAAACCCAAACTCGGCAAAATCTCATATTAAAAAATAAGTACCAATAGATTTTAAAAATACACATTTACTCAATGCGTCACAGTTCATTCCAAGCATCAATAATTAACCAAACTCTGTTTTTGGTTCACGGTCGAGAATTTTTTTAACAACCCTTTCAGCAGGCACGTCATCATAAATAATACTACACACCGCTTCTGTCACAGGCATCTCAATCTTTAAGCGCCGACTCATTTGCTCTGCCTCTCGCGCCGTATGCACCCCTTCTGCCACATGCCCGATTTTCTGTAAAATCTCAGGTAGCAATTGGCCAGCAGCCAGCATCATCCCTACTTGCCGGTTACGCGACATGTCGCCGGTACAAGTTAATATCAGATCGCCAATTCCAGCCAACCCCATAAATGTCTCTCTACACCCCCCTAACGCCACGCCCATACGCGTAATTTCTGCTAAACCACGAGTTATCAATGCAGCGCGCGCATTATTACCCAGCTTCAATCCATCAGAAATCCCTGCAGCTATAGCAATAACGTTTTTTATTGCTCCAGCCGTTTCCACACCAACCACATCGCTACTCGAATAAATACGTAAGTAGGCTGTGTGAATTTCACCAATAATATATTTAGAAAACGTATCGTCATCTGACGCCAATGTTAGTGCTGTAGGCAATCCCCGCGCCACTTCTTGTGCGAAGCTTGGGCCTGACAAAATACCATAAGGCGCTGTTGCAGAGTATACCTCCCGCACTACTTGATGGGGCAGCATTGCTGACTGTACCTCAAAACCCTTGCACCCAAGAATTACTGGTAATGCTCTACCTGTTCCTCTAATTTTCTGCAATAACTCACGCAATCCAGCAACAGGGATAGCCATCAGAATAAATTCAGCAGCTTTAACAGCAGAATCAAGCTCTGATGTCAATCTCAAGGAATCAGGCAAAAATAAACGGGGAAGATACCGCCGATTGACCCGATGCGATACAAGTTCAGCCAGTTGACCCGAATCTCTCGTCCACAATGTGACCTGATGACTTGCAGAAAGATTGATAGCCAATGCTGTGCCCCAAGCACCCGCACCCAATATTGCAATCTTCATGAGCCCCAGACCTGATTAGATCTGATATAACCAACTTGACCATCCCGGCGTCGTACTTTAACCCAACCAGCGATGTCGGAACTTAACCATTCTACAACCACATTCCTTTCGACCTGAAAAACAAGAGGTGAATGAACATCCGCTGACTGATATACATCAGCAAATGGAGCTGTCACAATTACAAAGCGCTTATCACTTAGGAATTTCTTCTCTATCCATGCAATCGCGCCACTACTGTCGCGTACTTTAACCCAACCTTCAACTTTTGCTACTACTTCTAGTGGCAAATGAAGGCTTGCCACATATAATTTTTCAGCATTCAGCGAGGGAGCGTCATACATTACGACAGCATTCTCCGAGATAGAGAAAAATTCTGTTTCTGTAGCTACACTCCAACGCGGAAAAACAAGCAAAAAAAACAGAAAGAAACTTCCGACCAAGCCCCTTCTTTGCACCAAGTAGACCTCCTTCTAGTGCACGCTTTCTGTTTCAGATGTTTTTTGACCCACCCCGATTTCTGATTCGGCCTGCTGTTTTTTCTGATGATAAATCGCCTCAAAATTGACGGGATTAAGGATAACTGGGAGAAAACCTGCGCGTGTCACGATATCCGATACAGTTTCGCGCAAATAAGGAAATAAGATATTTGGACATACGATACCCAACACAGGATTAATCTCATTTCCCGGCACGTTACGTATCCGAAAGATCCCTGCCTGGTGAGCCTCAACCAGAAACATGGTTTTCTCCTTAACTCGGGCAGTAACAGTGATCGTCAACATAACCTCGTATATATCCCCCTCAATACAGGCATCTTGAGTGCTCAACTGCAAGTTAATCTCAGGAACTTCCCGGTCAAGAAAAATATGCGGTGCATTTGGAATTTCAAGAGAAAGATCCTTGACATAAATTTTCTCAATAGCAAATACTGGCTGCTGCTCACTCATGTTAGATTCCAATTGGAATAATTGATAATAAAGATTATTAAATGATAAAACATCACTAAGAAATTAGGCTGATAGCAGTTTTATGACGCCTCCCTGCTGATCGAGTCGCGCAAGATCATCATAGCCTCCTATGTGCGTCTCCCCAATATAGATTTGGGGAACGGTTCGACGCCCAGTTTTTCTTATCATTTCAGCGCGCTGATCAGGATGCAAATCAACCCTGATCTTATCTATTTCCTCAACGCCCCTGGATCGCAATAATTTCTCTGCCATTGTACAGTAAGGGCAATAACCCGATACATACATGACCACCTTTGCCATATCCTCTTCCTACCTGTTTAGCGATTTTTTACCATTGGAAGATTTTCTCGTCGCCACGTATCGATCCCACCACTAAGATTGTAAACCTTCTTAAAGCCATTCTTACGCAAAACCGCACCAGCATGACCGGCACGCAACCCAGGTCGAAATATCACAACGATGGGTCTGTCCTTGAATTTCTCTAACTCATGCCAACTTTCATCTATCTTCTCAGAAGAAATATGTTTAGAATCAGGAAGATGCCCTTCAGCATACTCACTATCATCCCTAACATCAAGTATTAGTGCATTATCGTAATTAATAAACCTGATCGCTTGCTGAACATCTATTTCTTTGGCAGAGTTGCGTGAAATCATTGGCCATAACAGCATTCCACCACTCATAATAGCAGCAATAATGAAAAAAATATTTTCCTGTAAAAAGGTTGGTTCCATAGAAGTAAGCGCCCGTTTTAGTTTTGCCATTCGGCTTTTTTAATAACCTGTTATTTTAGCAAAGTATTCAAGAATCTCCATCTTTAAAAAAATCTGTCAGCGATGATAGCAAGACAACACTATAAGTCATCATGGAGATTCCGATAACCCTTAGAGCACCTTACGATATTGGATCCAAGATCTCCACTGAAACTTGCATACATATACATACATAGAGAGAGCGTTACCCAAACAGAAATACAACTATATTTTTTATATGATTACGAAATGATCTAATACAAACAACAAAAAATGAAGATCACTGCAACATGCTGCGTTCTTTGTCAAAATATAATAAAATTCTGGTACATCAGTCGCTTTTACAAACTACTAGCTTCTTCTTTTGAAGGTCAACATGAAAAAACTCGTTCTCCTGCGTCATGGAGAAAGCATTTGGAATAAGGAAAATCGTTTTACCGGCTGGACAGACGTAGATTTAACACCCAAGGGACTGGAAGAAGCCAGCTCTGCTGGCCGGCTTTTACGAGAAAATGGATTTATCTTTGATATTGCTTATACTTCAGTGCTAAAACGCGCCATACGTACGCTCTGGATCACACTTGATCAAATGGACCAGATGTGGGTTCCAATTAATCTTACCTGGCGACTGAATGAGCGGCATTACGGGGCTTTGCAAGGATTGAATAAAGCAGAAACAGCTACCCGCTACGGCGATAAGCAAGTCTTGCTATGGCGGCGCAGTTACGACATTCAGCCTCCAGCCCTTACAACTGATGATGAACGCTACCCTGGATTGGATCTTCGTTATAGCAACGTATCCAAACAGGACATCCCTCTGACCGAAAGCCTCAAAGATACGATTACTAGATTTTTACCTTTTTGGAACCAAACTATTGCACCTCAAGTCCAAGCGGGGCAACGAGCAATCATTGTGGCGCATGGTAATTCCTTGCGAGCACTCATCAAGTATCTTGATGATGTTTCAGATCAGGATATTCTTAACTACAACATACCTACGGGTATTCCCCTGATTTATGAGCTCGACGATAATTTAAAATCCATGCGCAGCTACTATCTCGGCAACTCAGCCGAAATTGAAGAAGCCACGTCAGCTGTAGCAAACCAGGCTAAAGCAAATGTTTAACTTAGCGTACCCTAGAAAATCTCGGATTCATATACATTTTGCACGATATTTGAAATAAACCATGTGTTACAGTGCAAGTGTTACACTGTGCAGAATCATGATGCTTCTTTTAGCTCTGATATGCACAGGCCAACTATATGCCAATCCCCAAGCGAGCAAAGAAAACTTAAAGCAATTACAAAATCGCATTAAAGCCTTACAACAAGATCTGGCCAACAAGGAAACATCTAAAACTGAAGCAGCAGATGCTCTACGCGACTCGGAACGTGCCATCAGCGAAACTAACCGAATCTTGGCTACGCTTGCTCAACAACAGATTGACGCCAATAGCAGTCTCGATCAATTACTGGATCAATCCAAACAAATTCAAAGCCAGATTAAAGTGCAGCAAGAGCAGCTCGGTAAAATGCTTTACTATCAATACCTAAAGGGACAGCAGGATTACATGCGGTTGCTACTCAGGCAGCAAGATCCCAATCAAATAGCACGCAATCTTCATTACTATGGATACCTAAAGCGAGCACGCTCTGAAAACATTGATACCCTACGTACTCAGCTTGAACGGCTAGACATATTAGCTGACGAGAGTCACATAAAAAGAGAAGAGATCGTAAAGATTCAAACTGAGCAGACCAACCGAAAGCATCAGCTGGAACAAGAAAAAAGCAAACGTGAAAAAATTCTTGCAAACCTCTCCGAAAAAATTACCCAGCAACAACAAGAAATCAGCAAACTCAAAAGTGATGAGCAACGCCTATCCAACCTGGTAAAAGAAATCAATAGACTACTCACTCAAAAAAAATCCTCCCCTCCTTCTGCTCATAAATCATCTCCATCCTCGCTTCATAACCGCTTGCTTCCTGATTCTTCTGTGAAGGGAAGTTCATTTGCATCGCTCAGAGGACAGCTACGATTACCGGTACGAGGGGAACTTGTCAATCGTTTTGACAGTCCACGGCAAGATGGAGGAATTAAATGGAAAGGATTATTTATTCGTTCCCAAAATGGTAATGAGGTAAAAGCCATAGCGAACGGACAAGTTGTATTTGCTGATTGGTTGCGTGGCTTTGGGAACCTTATGATTTTGGATCATGGCAATAACTACATGAGTCTTTATGGTTACAATGAAACTATCTACAAACGTGTTGGTGATCGGGTTCGGAGCGGCGACACGATTGCGACTGTAGGAAACAGCGGTGGTAATCGTGAATCGGGTTTATACTTTGAATTGCGACACCAGGGTAAACCATTTGACCCATTAACCTGGGTAAAAATAGAATGAAATTTATGGTAAAAATTGTAAAGTTGATAGGTGCGGAGAATACGTGATGCATAATTTTGTTAAAAAACTCAGTTTAGTCCTCTCCGGTGTTGCTGCCGGGGTGTTGATCAGTCTCAACTTTTCCGCTGTAGCCGATAAAGCGCTCCAAGCAGAGTTGCCTCCTCTCCCAATCGAAGAGTTACGTGCCTTTACACAGGTATTTGGTCGCATTAAAAGCGATTATGTGGAACCCGTCGAGGACAAAAAACTTATTACTGAAGCCATCAACGGCATGCTGGTTGGCTTGGATCCGCATTCTGCCTATCTGGATAGCGAGGAATACAAGGAACTACAAATTGGCACACAAGGCGAATTTGGTGGACTCGGTATCCAAGTTACCATGGAAGATGGTTTGGTCAAAGTCATTTCGCCGATTGAGGATACTCCCGCATTCCGGGTCGGCATCAAAACAGGTGATCTGATTATCAAACTGGATGATACCGCGGTTAAAGGCATGACACTCAACGAGGCTATCAAGCGCATGCGTGGTAAGCCTGACACCTCGATTACACTTACGATCGCTCGGGAAGGTGAAGCTGAACCCCTAGTATTCACATTAGTTCGCGCCATTATCAAAATCGAAAGCGTCAAAGCCAAGTTAATTGAGCCTGGTTACGGTTATTTACGTGTCACACAATTTCAAGAACATACAGGTGAAAATTTAGCTCAGGCGATTGAAAAATTATTCAAAGAAAGCAAAATTCCCATGAAAGGACTTGTGCTTGATTTACGAAATGATCCCGGCGGATTGCTAAACAGTGCTGTGGCCGTATCAGCCGCATTTCTTCCAACCAACGCACTCGTCGTCTATACAGAGGGGCGTACAAGCGATGCAAAAATGCGACTCATGGCTAGCCCTGAATATTACTTGCGTAATCCAGGTAAGGATTATTTAACAGGATTACCGTCGGAAATTAAAACGGTACCTATGATCACACTGGTAAACGGGGGCTCAGCCTCGGCCTCTGAAATTGTCGCAGGTGCCCTGCAGGATCACAAGCGCTCTGTCGTCATGGGTACCCAAACTTTTGGCAAAGGTTCAGTACAGACTATTCTTCCCCTTGGCAACAATACAGCAATCAAGCTGACAACAGCGCGTTACTACACACCTAACGGACAATCTATTCAGGCTAAGGGGATTACGCCGGATATAGTCGATGAAACGGATGATGCATCCCGGCAATTGCGTGAATCAGATCTTACCCGGCATCTGCGTAGTAACCAAAATGAGGGGAATAATGGAGATGATGTTACCCGCGCAAAAGAACCCAATGGATCTGAAGATAAACCCAAAAGTAAAAAATCTACAACTAAGAAAAAGAGTGCCCCCATGGAGTTTGGCTCGAGTGATGACCTTTTGCTCACCAAAGCCATTAAGCATCTAAAGGGAATTGAGGCAGATTCAAAAAGAAAGTCTACAAAAACTGCTAAAAAAGCAGCGAGTTCCTGAAATATAAAAAGCAATAGCTGAAAAAGTGAGGTGGGAGGGCCGTGAATGACAATCAGCTATTGCGTTATAGTCGCCATATTTTGCTGCCCCAAATCGATGTACGGGGACAAGAAAAGTTAACGCAATCAAGCGTCCTGATCATTGGGGCGGGGGGGCTTGGCTCACCCGCCGCGTTGTATCTTGCCGCCAGTGGTATCGGAAAAATCGTCATCTGCGATAAAGATAACGTCGATCTCACCAATCTACAAAGGCAAATCATTCACAACACCGACGCGATCGGCCTGCCCAAAACGGCTTCCGCCCGAAAAACCCTGCATCATATCAATCCAGAGATTGAAATCACGACCTTACAGAAACAGGTAACTGAAGAGGTTCTATTGCATCTGCTCTCTTCCGTTGATGCCGTGGTAGATGCCAGCGACAATTTTGTCACCCGCCATGCCATCAACCAAGCTTGTATCATTCAGAAAAAACCGCTGATCTCAGGTGCTGTTGTACGCTTTGACGGCCAAGTCTCGGTATTTGATCTGCGTTATGCCAACAGTCCTTGTTATCATTGTCTTTTTCCCGTTTCTGGCGAAGATGATGATCCCAATTGCGCTGTAATGGGCGTATTTGCACCCCTGGCCGGTATCATAGGCTGCACTCAGGCAGCAGAAACGATCAAGGTTTTGCTGGGCATAGGCGAAACGCTTAATGGTCGTTTGCTGATACTTGATGGGCTGACCATGAAATGGCGAACAATCAACTTAAAAAAAGATCCTGCATGCGAAGCATGCAACTGCAGCGCAGCAAGAAAAACCTACTGAAAGCTGGCAAATTAGTTTACGTGTCACCACACCACCCACTCATTGCATATGAAATTGTAACGATGCCAATCGCGCATAGAGCTCACTGGTTGCCATCAACTCCGCATGTGTGCCGAGTGCTTCTAAATATCCATGATTGAGGACTGCGATCCTATCTGCTGATTTTACAGTACTCAAACGATGCGCAATCGCTATCGTGGTACGGTGTGCCATCAATTGAGACAGCGCCTGTTGTACCCAGTATTCACTTTCCGCATCCAACGCACTGGTTGCTTCATCCAACAACAAAATCGGCGCACCGGCCAGAATCGCACGGGCAATGGCAATTCGCTGCTTCTGCCCGCCTGACAATCCCAATCCTGTATCACCCAAATGTGTTTGATACCCTTCGGGAAGACTAACGATAAACTCATGTGCAAAGGCTGCTTTGGCGGCGGCTTCCACTTCCGCATCCGTTGCGTCCTGGCAGGCATAGCGAAGGTTGTCGCTGATACTGCCATAAAACAAGACCGGATTTTGTGAGACCAGCGCAAAACAAGCTCGTAAGGCTGTGATTTCCAACTGACGGATATCGATACCTTCCAGCCTTATGCCACCAGATTGAGGATCAAAGAAACGTAATAGCAAATCAAACAAGGTCGACTTTCCTGCTCCGGATGGACCGACCAAAGCTAACATCTCACCTGCCCTAATAGTCAGTGACAATTCGTTGATAGCAAGCACCTCAGGACGGGAAGGATAAGCAAAACACAATCGTTCTATTTCGATGCGCCCCGTTAAGACCGGCAAAGATTTCGGGCTTGCTGGAGACACTATTTCACTGGGAGCAGACAATAACTCCACGGTACGTTCAGCGGCACCCGCAGCGCGCTGAAGCTCTCCCAGCACTTCCGAGATCGAGCCTACTGCAGAACCCACGATAATGCTGTAAAAAATAAATGCCGCCAATTCACCGCCACTAATCTGCCCTGCAATCACATCCATCCCGCCCACCCAAAGCATCAAACCGACTGCGCCGAACACCAACATGATGACCACGGTAATCAGCATGGCACGCTGAGTGGTGCGTTGCTTGGCTATGGCAAAGGCATCTTCGACATATCGATGAAAGATATCTTTATCGATCTCCTGATGGTTATAGGCTTGCACGGTCTTTATCTGCCCCAGAATCTCTCCAATGTAGGCGCCCACTATTGCAATTCTGTCCTGGCTTTGACGGGACAGACGCCGCACCCTGCGGCCAAACACCAAAATAGGCGCCACCACCAGCGGTACGCTGATCAACACCAGCGCTGTCAATTTGGTATTGGTTATAAATAACCAGACAATTCCACCGATCAGCATCACGAGATTGCGCAAGGCGACAGAAACGGATGAGCCAATAACGGATTGCAGCAAGGTCATATCCGCAGTCAGGCGCGATTGAATCTCGAGGCTGCGATTATTCTCAAAAAAACCAGGATGCAAATTGATCAAATGATCGAATACCTTACAGCGAATGTCAGCTACCACACGCTCACCCAGCCAGGTCACCCAGTAGTAGCGAGTAAAGGTCCCCACAGCAAGCGCGACAATGAGCAAAATAAAAATAACCATATACTGCGTCAGCAGCTCAATTGATTGGGTCGCCAAGCCACGATCGATCAATAACCGGATGCCTTGCCCGATCGAAAGCATAATCGTTGCTGTAAATAAGAGCGCCACTAGGCTGAAAGCGACTTGCCGTTTGTAGGGTGCAATAAAGGTCACCACCTTTCTGGCTTTCTGCCAGCTATCGCGCAGGGCATGCAACATCTTAATCATTTGAAGAAAATCGGTAAGAAATAAAGTGAGCTAATCAGCTTTCGGATAACACAGATATAATCATAGATAATGGACTTATCGGCGGCACCATACCAGCTAGAATACTGAATCCGCCTATTTAATGGTTGTACAACATATCATCTGCAAACACCAGTAAATTAATCACTACTCACAATCATACAAGTTAATGTTTCATTCCATACTCGCCATCTGCATTGGTGCATCGCTGGGCGCCGTACTACGCTGGTTTCTTGGAATTTCGTTCAATGCGCTGTTTCCAGCCATTCCACCGGGAACCCTCTTCGCCAATCTCATCGGCGGTTATCTGATCGGAGTGGCGCTTGCTCTATTTGCCAATCATCCCGAACTGGCGCCCGAGTGGCGCTTATTCATCATCACCGGTTTCCTGGGTGGACTCACCACTTTCTCCACCTTTTCTGCAGAAATAGTGACACTCATTCAACAGGGGCGGCTACTCTGGGCAGCCGGCGCCATCGGCTTACATGTGATGGGATCATTGTTGATGACGATGCTCGGGCTAGCGACGATTTCACTGTTCAGGAACGCCTAAATTCAAGGAAACAAGATTATGCGCGGCTATCAATTAACTTTTCTTACCCAGCAGTCCCGCCAACATGGTGGTTTACCCTTAGGCGAGTGGTTATTGCAGGAAGCGCGTAAACTTGGCATCAGGGGGGCCACCTTGTTTGTCGCAGCCGAAGGATTTGGTCATGACGGCAAGCTGCATTCAGCACATTTCTTTGAGCTGAGTGATCAACCCATTGAAGTCACAATGGCGCTCAGTGCAGCAGATGTTGAGCGCATGCTCACCCGGCTACGCGAAGAAGGAATCAATGTCTTCTTCATCAAAACACCTATTGAATATGGCATGAGCGGAGAAAACTGACGGAATATTATCCTTTCTCTGGAGCGGATCCAGCGTCATTGAATCTTTATTCATGTTAAAACGTTGCCTAATGAAAGCCGCTCTTTTACCGAGCGCTGGCAATCTTTTCGTTACAAAAATGTCACAAAAATAACATCTTCATCGTTTATAACTCCTTGCTCCCTATTCCTATTTGAAGTGAGGACAGATATGAGCGATAAAGATAACAATAGCGTGGAAAGCGATCATGGGGATGAACCCATGAGCAATCATTCGGACAATCCCCATTTTTCAACCCTCCTTGAGAAAAGATTGTCACGCCGGCAAATGCTGACCGGTAGTCTGAGTATAGCAGTGGCAGGCATGTTCGGTTTACCAGAGTTAACGACTCAGGCCGAGGCAGCATCAAGCGCCTCAATCGCCACAAAATTCACACAATCACCTAACCCGCCATTTGTATTGAACCCTACTTTAGGTTTCAATGCCATCCCCATCACGCGCTCTGATACCGTTACTATCCCACTTGGCTATAAAGCACAAACCGTGATTCCTTGGGGCACCCCCATTACCGGCAGTTACCCTGCTTATGCTCCGGATGCATCCAACTCCGGTGCTGATCAGGAACAGCAAGTCGGCGCGCATCACGATGGGATGCATTATTTTCCATTTGAAGATAACCCCAACACTCATGGTTTGCTGACTGTCAATCATGAATACGTCGACCAAAATGTGCTGCATACCCATGGCCCCAGCCTGATCGCTGGACAACGTCCAGCTGATGAAGTCAGCAAGGAAATTGCCGCACATGGTGTCAGCATCGTCGAAATCAGTAAAGACACAGACGGTAACTGGCGGATCATCAATGGACTTTATAACCGCCGCATCACCGCAGGCACACCCATGGAAATCAGAGGCCCCGTTCGCGGCAGCGATCTGGTCAAAACCAAGTATAGTCCTGCTGGAATCGAAGCACGCGGTACTATCAACAACTGTGGTAGTGGTTATACCCCTTGGGGAACTTACCTGACCTGCGAAGAAAATTGGGCGGGCTATTTTGTTAATCGGGCCAGTCTTCCCAGAGAACACAGTCGCTATGGAGTCAGTACCCATAATGGCCGTTACCGCTGGGAAACTGCACAAAGTGGCGCTGATGAGCACATTCGCTTCGACATATCGGTAAAAGGAAGCAGTGCAAACGAGGATTATCGGAACGAAGCCAATGGACACGGCTGGATTGTGGAAATCGATCCATTCAATCCCAACAGCAAGCCCATCAAGCGTACCGCCATGGGTCGATTTGCCCATGAAGGTTGCTGGGTCGCACCGCCACAACTCGGCCAGCCAGTCGTTTTCTACTCGGGTGACGATGCGCAAAATGAGTATATTTACAAATTCGTCACCAAGGCTCGCTACAGCAAAGAGATCAATGGGGATATTCTGGATGAAGGCATTCTGTATGCAGCCCGCTTTAACGATGATGGTACGGGAGAATGGCTCGCGCTGGATATCAATGATCCGTATTTTCATGCCATGTCACTCAGCAAGAGTGTTTTCTTCATGGATCAAGCCGATGTCCTAGTCAATACCCGCTTGGCAGCCGATGTGGTAGGCGCAACCAAAATGGATCGGCCAGAATGGGGTACGGTGCATCCGCAAACCTGTGAAGTCTACATGACCCTGACCAACAACAGCAGCCGCAGTGCAGGTACCATTGATGCCGCCAATCCACGGGCCCCCAATCCTTATGGCCATATCATCCGCTGGCGCGAGGAAGGCAATCGCCCCTGGGCAACCCAATTCACTTGGGATATTTTCGTGCTGGCTGGCCCTGAAACTGACAGTCAGATTCTGCCAGAGCAAGGCGGCCTCGCCTTGACTCAGGATAATATCTTTGCCAGTCCAGATGGTCTCTGGATTGATCAAAATGGCATTCTCTGGATTCAGACCGACATGAGCGGCTCACAACAAAGTAGCGGTCCTTTTGGCAACAACCAGATGCTGGCCGCCCATCCCTTTACCGGCGAAATCAAACGTTTCTTGGTGGGACCACAGGACTGTGAGGTAACTGGTATCACCTCAACCCCCGATGGCAAATCCTTGTTTGTCAACTTGCAACACCCTGGAGACCGATCCGGCGCAAACAGCTTTACCAGTAACTGGCCGGATAATGGCAAAGTCTTCAGACATCCCGGCGAGCCAGCTGTAGTGGTTAATCCCAGCGGCGCGCGTCCACGTTCCGCCACAGTAGTCGTATCCCGTGAAGATGGCGGTGTAGTAGGCATGTAAGCATTGCTAGCAGCAAATGATGGCAGAATCAGATTAGCATGGCCTTGATTCTGCCTGCCGCTATCCCAGCTGTGGTGTGCAATGTTGCTTTCAGGGAGGACGAATCAAAGAGGCCAGTTGGTCGGACTAATTGGCAATTGGGCCATAGGCACCACTTGGTGTGATTTTTCTCACAGATGATCCAATCTGGATCAGTTATCTTGTAATCATCATCGGTCACTTGCAATCTATAGCACACAAGCTGGATCAAGAGAGATGATGACGTACTACCAACCAAAGCTTGCGTCTCCTCTAAGGGTTATGACGCATTTATTGATGAAAAACTAACGAAAAGAGAAAAAAATGGCATTTTCAACTCCCCCTAACAATAAAGCGTTCAAATCTGCTCCTATACTCAATCCAGGCAATGTCAATGTTGCTACAGCAAAAGCAATTGCTAAGCTGACCAATCCTCTCGCTGACGCGGTGAAAGAAGATCATAATCCAGACTCAAAATCATTGGAAATGCCGTCGGGATCAGGGATTTGTTCAGCATGCATTGCAGCGGAAATGATAGAGCTGCTGTATTGGATGGCTATTCTGCGTGGCGTGCCTCTAGCAGATATTACTGGTGCCAACGCAGATATATCATCAGTTATCGAAGAAGTTTCGCTGGCGTATTCCAGGGCGCTTGAGGATAACCTATCCGCTGGCCGTATTCAGTGAGGTGTGCCTTGCCAAGAAAAGATTACATGACAAAGGATATAGGCCTCCTCTCATCAGCCAATTCTCCGTCCGCAGCATTCCTTGGGTGCCCAGACTAACGTGAGTAACGCACAGCTCGATGACAGCAATTATTGAGGCGGCATTTCATAATCTGCGGTCAGCATTTCCAGCAGATGGCCATTCTGATCACAGAAATAAACTCCGCGCCCACCATAATTATGATTGATTGTCATATTCTCGGCCTCGCCGGGGCCGCTGCCATATTTGAGCTTTTCCGCTTGCAGGCGCGCAAATATTTCATCAAATTCCTGCTCGGAAACCTTAAATGCATAATGATGGGATTCAAATTTCTCCCTGTTATCAAAATCCAGACACAGCGTATCATTCACGCGCACCACGATGAAACGAGAAAAATTACCCAAATATTCAAAGCCAAATAGTCTGCAATAAAGCGCTGCGGATGCCTGCTTATCAAAACACGGAACAATAGTATGGTTGAGTGTAATCGTCATAACGCGCTCCTTTCACAAGAGATTTAACCGGGAAGCCTTCCAGGTTAGAATTTCTCCTTTAGAATATCACCAATTCTGCGTCAACAACGAAAGAAGCACCATCGCTCAGGCGGTAATGTTCAATTACGCAACTCAAAAAACACCTTTCTTTAAAAAGTTGGAATGCTCTTGGCGCTAAAAAAAGGTTGTAATCGCCGTTAATAAAAACATGACTACTTTAATCCCTAGCTACTCTAGCTGCGTTTCCCGCATGACTGCCGGCGAAAGACGTTTCGCTCAGCGTCTGGAAACAAAGCTGGAAGACGATTACCTTTGTTGGTATGACATCCCTATCGGTCAATCGATGAGGCATCCGGATTTTATTGTGCTGCACCCCAAACGTGGCTTGCTGATTCTGGAAATCAAGGACTGGAAACGGGATAGCATCCAGGTCATTACCAAAACGGATGTGACTTTGCTTATGCCCGAAGGATTGATACACAAGCGCAATCCGCTTGAACAAGCTCGTCAATATGCTCAGGCAGTGGCCGATATGCTGCAAAGAGATCCGCAACTGGTTTTTAGCAATGGCCGGATGCAGGGTCAGCTCCTCTTCCCCTGGACGTATGGAGTGGTGCTCCCCAATATCAGCCGCAAGCAGTTTGAAAGCACTGATTTAGGTGAAGTATTGGAACCCCGCCGTGTCATCTGTCAGGATGAAATGGTTGAATCGGTGGAGATGGAAGTGTTCCAGAAACGCTTGTGGGATATGTTTACCGTGAGTGGTTATGGCAATCTGAGCCTGCCGCAGATGGATCGGATACGCTGGCATATGTTCCCGGAAATCCGGATACCCGAAAAACAGGACGAGCTATTGAACAGTGCTACAGAACCGGTTGGCGAGCTACCGGATATTTTACAAGTCATGGATTTACAGCAGGAACAACTTGCGCGCAGCCTTGGCGAAGGTCATCGAGTTATCCACGGGGTGGCGGGCTCTGGTAAGACGCTGATTCTCGGCTACCGCGCAAAATATCTTGCCAAGGTTTGCGCTAAACCGATTCTGATACTTTGCTATAACAGGATACTTGCCAAACGCCTTGAACATTGGATACAGCAAAAAGAAATCGGCAGCAAAGTCAATGTCCATACTTTCCATGCCTGGTGTCGTCGCCAGCTCACGACTTATCACGTTGACTTACCTGAAGGAAATGGCGAGCGCGATGGTTATTGGGATGACATGGTGAATCGGCTCATCCGCGCGGTAGATAACAAACTCATTCCTTCTGGACAGTACGAAGCAGTGTTAATCGATGAAGGCCATGATTTTCGTCCGGAATGGCTCAAGCTGGTAGTCCAAATGGTAGATGCACGCACGAATTCACTGCTGGTTCTGTATGATGACGTTCAATCCATTTACCACACAAAAGAAAAACGCCACTTCAGCTTTAAGAGCGTGGGCATCCAGGCACAAGGGCGAACCACCATACTCAAAATCAACTACCGCAATACCCAGGAAATTCTTCAATTTGCGGGTCAATTTGCCAGACAGTTGCTCACGCCCACCGAAACAGACGAAGACAGTGCACCGAGGCTGATGCCGGTTTCTGCCGGACGCCAAGGTCCTAAACCATTGCTGATCAAGCTCCCCAGTCTTCAGGAACAAGCAAGATACATCACTAAGCAACTGAAAGCGGCCCATCAAGACGGCATGCCCTGGAAGGAGATGGCGATTCTTTATCGTCACTGGGATCCCGTAGGCAAGACTATCAATAATGCGCTTACTGGTGCAGGAATTCCCTTTAGCTGGAAAGACACTATTCAATTTAGCGAAAAGCAGAACACCGTCAGACTGCTCACTTTTCACAGCAGCAAAGGACTGGAATTTCCACTGGTCGCCATTCCCGCGGCAAACATGCAAGCTGACGCAGACACGAGTAATGAAGAAGAAGCATGCCTGTTATATGTTGCCATGACACGCGCAACACGCAAACTGATTGTGCTCGATAGCGCAAACTAAGGATAACCTCAGGCGGTTGCGTCCTGCATCGCTTCAGGTTTCCGCAAAGGAGCCTGGCAAAGCCGGTTTTGATTTAGAATGTAAATGAGCCATGCACTTTCAAATGTGCTTCTTTATGTGTAAAACTTTTTTCACGGCTGGCTAGAAAACCGTTCCAGTCGCATAGTTACCAATATGCTGTTCGGTCTAAGTCTCTGTCGAAGACCAGCATTGACGCAGTCTGGCGGTTCGACAAACTCCCGCAAGCGGTAATGATTCTACCAGGCGGATGACTTTTCATTAGGGGGAAGTAGCTAATGGGAGAGGAAAAGAAAAAAATCACGGTCTATTACGATGGCGCCTGCCCGGCTTGCATCAAGGATCGGCAAAATTATGAAAAACTGGCAGGCAAAGGGGGTGAGGACGTATGCTGGTTCGATATTACCGGGCAGGACGCCCACCTGCATGATATCGGCATCGATCCGCACAAAGCCTTGAGCGAACTGCATGTTCACGATGAACACCAGCGGATCGTTTCTGAACTGGATGCTTATATTGTGCTGATGGCCCGGGTGCCGCTACTCAAACCGCTCGCCTGGTTAATCGGTCTGCCAGTGATTCGGCCCTTGCTGTCGCGGCTCTATCACTGGATGGTCAATCGCCGCTTGAAAAAAAGTGGACGCCTGCAAATGGATGAAAAGCGGCATTTCCAGAGTAAAGACGGCGTCACGCTCACCTACCGGCGATGGACACCCGCACAAAATGAAAAAAGCATGCCTCTCGTGCTGCTGCATGGTGCTGCTAGCAACTCCAGCCGCTGGTGGTATTTCACTCAGCACAGCCGCCTAGCAGCCGGCCGGCTGCTGCTGCGCCCGGATCTGCGCGGTCACGGCGAATCGATTTGGCGTGGCCCGGCACACATCGAGAAATGGTGTCAAGATATCGCTGAGTTGCTGCAGCACGAGCAGCAATCGCGCGCGATTATCGTCGGTCACTGCCTCGGCGCCAACATCGCGCTCAACTTTGCCGCGCGCTATCCCGATCGCTGCGCTGGACTGGTGCTGATCGAACCGATGGCCCCTGAAGCTGTCACTGGCGTGCTCGCCCGGCTGCGGCCATTCATTCCGCTGCTGCGTGTTGCCGTAGCGCTGATCAAACTATTCAACTGGCTCGGCTTCTATCGGCGCCAGCTCGGCACGCTGGACCTGCAGGTGCTGGATCGCCGCGTGCATCAAGCAGGCCCAGACGAGTTGAAAACAATGCTGGCAGACTATGGCAAACCCAAGCATGACCTCAAGGTGATTCCGACCGCGCAGTACCTTAACAACCTGATCGAAATCATGCGCCCCTTGCCCGTTGCTGAGGTGCGTTGCCCTGCCCTCGTCATCCAGTCAGGCGGGCTCAGCATCACCGACCCAAAGCGCACCCAAGTCCTGCTGCAGCAATTACCGCAAGTAGAATTTGCCACAGTCGACTCTGAACACTGGTTGCCCGCCACCCATCCTGATGAACTGTGCGAGCTGATTGATCGCTGGGTGTTGAAGAATCGCATTTGAATATCCGTATTGAATATAGCCTGCTTGACTCATGCGTTGCCAAGTGCTCAAATCGGCACTCCTTGAATGAACATAACCATGCAGCAACCCTATGAACCTTGCAGAACAGCAATTCCTCAACGATCTCGACAAACGCCTGTGGACCATGGCCAACAAGTTGCTGCCCATGCTCGATGCTGCTGTCTACAAGCATGTCGTGCTCGGCCTCATTTTCCTCAAATACGTATCGGATGCGTTCAAGGAACGCCGCGCGGAGCTGCAAGCCGCGTTTGCCGATCCGAACCATGACTACTACCTGGGCGATGACGGTGCGGAGCTGATCGAGCAGGAGCTCGAAGCCCGTGACTACTACACCGAGAAGAACGTGTTCTGGGTGCCGGCGCTGGCGCGTTGGGATTTCCTGCAGGCCCATGCCAAGGTTGCGGTCGGCACCGTGCTCCAGGTCAAAAACGGCAAGACCTCCGACTACAAATTCAACGGCATCGGCCGCCTGCTCGACGACGCACTCGAAGCGGTGGAAAAGGAAAACCCCAAGCTCAAGGGCGTGCTGGAAAAAGACTACGCCCGCAAACAGATCGACACCGCGCTACCGGGTCTGATCGACCTCATCGCGGAAATCCCCTTTAAGCACGGCACGCTCCACGCCAAGGATATCCTCGGCCACGTCTACGAATACTTCCTCGGCGAGTTCGCCATGGCCGAGGGCAAGAAGGGCGGGCAATACTACACCCCCAAGAGCATTGTCACGCTGATCGTCGAAATGCTCGAGCCCTACCAGGGCCGCGTGTACGATCCCTGCTGCGGCTCCGGCGGTTTCTTCGTGCAATCGGAAAAATTCGTCGAAGAACACGGCGGCCGCATCGGCCAGATCGCCGTCTACGGGCAGGAATCCAACCCCACCACCTGGCGCCTGGCCTCGATGAACATGGCCATCCGCGGCATGGACTTCGACTTCGGCAAAGAACCGGCCAACACCTTCAGCCGCGACCAGCACCCCGACCTGCGCGCCGACTACATCATGGCCAATCCGCCGTTCAACATGAAGGAGTGGAACACCGGCGTGAAAAACGACGACCCGCGCTGGCAATACGGCATCCCGCCCGGGGGCAACGCCAACTTTGCCTGGATGCAGCACATGATCCACCACCTGGCGCCGCATGGCAGCATGGCCCTGCTGCTCGCCAACGGCTCCATGAGCAGCAACACCAACAACGAAGGTGAAATCCGCAAGGCGCTCATCGAAGCCGACTTGGTCGAATGCATGGTCGCGCTGCCCGGCCAGCTGTTCACCAACACCCAAATCCCCGCCTGCATCTGGTTCCTCACCAAGAACAAATCCCCCTCTCCCTCCGGGAGAGGGGCTAGGGGTGAGGGTGCAGGGGCAAGAACGCGCGACCGCCGCGGCGCAACCCTGTTCATCGACGCGCGCAACCTCGGCTACATGAAAGACCGCGTGCTGCGCGACTTCGCGCCCGAAGACATCCGCAAGATCGCCAACACCTTCCACACCTGGCGCACTACCCCCCCTCTCCCTCTGGGAGAGGGCTGGGGTGAGGGCCAAGGTGAGGGCCAAAGCGAGGGCCGGAATAAGGGCCGAGGAAAGAACCAAGGAGAAAGTCGGAGTGAAGAGAAAAAACTACCGAAATACCTGCTGGAAAACGCCCGCGAGCTGCGAAAAAACCAGACCGATGCGGAATCCCTCCTCTGGCAGCTCATTCGCGACCGGCAGATTGCCGACTGCAAATTCCGCCGCCAGCATCCTGTTGCGCCTTATATCCTCGATTTCTATTGCCATGAAAAGAAACTCGCCATAGAACTGGATGGAGGTCAACACAATACCGAGTCAGCAATCGGTCAAGATCATAAAAGAACAGAATTTCTGGCATCCCAAGGCATAACCGTTCTGCGCTTCTGGAATAATGACGTCTTACAAAATACAGAAGCGGTATTGCAGAAAATCTATGACACCCTGAGCCCTCACCCCAACCCTCTCCCAAAAGGAGAGGGCGCAATACACCCTTCTCCCGCTGGGAGAAGGTGGCCCGAAGGGCCGGATGAGGGAAAAGACCAAGACACCTACCAAGACATCCCCGGCTTCTGCAAATCCGTCACGCTGGCTGAAATCAGAAAGCACGATTACGTACTCACCCCCGGTCGCTACGTCGGTGCAGCGGAGCAAGAAGCCGATGGCGAACCGTTTGAGGACAAGATGGCGCGGCTCACCGCGCAGCTGAACGAGCAGTTCACCGAAAGCGCGCGGCTGGAAACGGTGATACGTGAGAATTTGGCGAGGTTGGGTTATGGATTATAAAGAATACCCATTCGGTGAACTTGTCGAAAAATGGATAGATAACAGAGGCAAAACACCTCCGTTAGCAGATTCTGGTATACCACTTTTAGAGGTAAAACATTTGCCTGAAAGCGGTATTTATCCACTATTGGAGGGAACCAAGTTTGTTTCAAAAGAAACTTATAAATCATGGTTTCGTGCTTATCTGCAACCTATGGATATATTGTTCTCAACTGTAGGGACAACAGCTCGCGTAACACTAACACCGGATTTCCCAATAGTTGCTATTGCACAGAACGTGCTGGGGATTCGATTTAAAGAGGAATTAGTAGACCCTGTATATATGTTTTACTACATGCGTGGCAAACAGTTCCAGCACGACATAGAAGCGCGTCTGGTAACTACTGTACAAGCTAGTATTAAACGGGCAGACATGGTTGGTATTCCAGTATCTTTACCAACAAAAGATACTCAGAGAAGTATTGCTGAAAAAGCAATTTCGTTTGACAAAAAGATCGAACTCAATCGCCGCATGAACGAAACGCTGGAAGCTATCGCGCGGGCGATCTTCAAGTCCTGGTTCGTCGACTTCGACCCCGTTCGCGCCAAAGCCCAGGGCGAGTCGCCCGAATCCATCTGCCGCCGCTTACGGCTCACCCCCGACCTCCTCGCCCTCTTCCCCGACCGTTTCGTCGATTCCGAACTCGGCGAGATTCCGGAGGGGTGGGAGGTGAAGCCATTCTCAGAAATAGTCCAAATCATCGGAGGCGGTACTCCAAAAACCTCCGTAGCCGGGTATTGGGGGGGTGACATCTCTTGGTTTTCCGTTGTTGATGCTCCGGCAGAGAGTGATGTTTTTGTCATTGATACGGAAAAAAAGATTACGCAAGCCGGCCTGGATAACTCATCAGCAAGAATACTTTCGGTGGGAACAACCATAATCTCAGCCCGTGGTACAGTTGGAAAGGTTGCATTGGTAGGCATGCCAATGGCCATGAACCAATCCTGCTATGGTTTGCGTGGCCTTGATGGTAGTACATTTTTTACCTATTACGCCACTCGTGAACTGGTCGCAACACTCAAGCAACATAGCCATGGAGCGGTGTTCGACACAATTACCAGGGATACGTTTGCTGGTGTGCACGTCGTCACGTTCCAAGCCGTAGCGACCGCGTTTGAGGCTGTGATTGCTCCCCTAATGGGAAAGATAAAAGCTAATAGCACTCAAAGACGTACTTTGGCAGAGTTACGCGATGCGCTTCTCCCCAAACTCCTTTCTGACGAACTGCGCGTGCCAGAAACCGTAGATACCGTTTAAAAACGCTACGCTCGTTACGTGTCGTTCTGGGCCTGATGCTTATTTAGGCACTAACCAAGTACTATGGACAAAGATTACATAACTTATTGTATAAGAATATATTTTTCATTTAGTTGCAAACCCTGAGCTAGTATGACATGACCGAAAACGACCTCGAACAACTCGCCCTAACCTGGTTCCAGGACACCGGCTGGGAATACCGACACGGCCCGGACATCGCGCCGGATGGTGATACACCCGAGCGCGCCGATTACCGGCAGGTGTTGTTACCGAGGCGCTTGTTCGATGCACTACGCCGGTTGAATCCGGCTGTGCCGGATACGGTGCTGGAAGAGGTGTTGCATCGGGTTGCCACACTGCACGAACCCTCGCTGATCCAGAGCAACCGCGGCTTTCATGAGGCGCTGATCGATGGGTTACCTGTCATCGTCGAACAGCAGGGCGAAAAACGCGGCGACCGCGTGCGCTTGATCGATTTTGCGCAGCCGCAACAAAACCAGTTTCTGGTGGTGAACCAGTATACGGCGCAGGGAACCAAACAGCCGCGCCGGCCTGATCTGGTGTGCTTCATCAACGGCCTGCCGATTGCGGTGATCGAGCTCAAGAACCCGGCGGCTGAGCAGGCGGATATCTGGGCGGCCTTCAATCAGCTCGAAACTTACAAGGCTGAGATCGCAGATCTGTTCATGTTCAACGAGGCGCGGGTGATTTCCGACGGGCTGCATGCGCGCGTGGGCTCGCTCACCGCCGACCGCGAGCGCTTTCTGCCCTGGCGCACGATCCGCAACGAGAATGACCGGCCGTTGCTGGAGTTCGAATTGGAGAAGGTGGTGCGTGGCTTCTTCTCGCCCGAGCTGCTGTTGGATTATCTGCGTTATTTCATTCTTTATGAGCAGACCGACGATGGCCTAATCAAGAAGATCGCGGGCTACCACCAATTCCATGCGGTACGGGAGGCGGTACGAGTCACGGTGATTGCCGCCACGCAGCCACAGGTCGAGCAAAACACGCAGCGACAGGAACGCGCCACCTATGGCAAGCAGGTGGTGCCCGGTTCGCGCAAGGGCGGCATTGTCTGGCACACCCAGGGCTCGGGCAAGAGCATTTCCATGGTGTGCTTTACCGGCAAACTGATGCAGCAGCCGGAAATGCAGAACCCCACCATTGTCGTCGTCACCGACCGCAACGATCTGGACGGGCAGTTGTATCAGACTTTTGTCGGTGCGCGCTCATTGTTGAAGGAAACGCCGCAGCAGGCAGAAAACCGCGAGCAATTGCGGGCGTTGCTGGCAGGGCGGCCATCCGGTGGCATCATTTTCACCACGGTACAGAAGTTTTCCCCAGAGAAAGACGAAGACCAATTCCCGTGCCTGACCGAGCGCACCAACATTGTGGTGATTGCCGATGAGGCACACCGTTCGCAGTATGGCTTTCGCGCGGTGCTCGACAAGCAGTCCGGCCAATACAAATACGGTTTTGCCAAGCACCTGCGCGATGCCCTGCCCTACGCCACCTTTGTCGGCTTTACCGGCACGCCGGTGGAGACGGATGACAAGGATACGCGCGCGGTGTTCGGTGATTACGTCAGTATCTACGACATCCAGGATGCGGTGGATGATGGCGCCACGGTGCCGATTTACTACGAAAGCCGCCTGGCCAGGCTGGATATCAATCAGGCGGAGATCGAACAACTCAGCGACAAAGTCGAGGAAATCTTCGAGGACGAAGAGAGTATCGCGCTGCGCGAGGCGGCCAAGACCAAGTGGGCCGCGTTGGAGAAGCTGGTCGGCGCTGAACCGCGTATCCAGCAAGTCGCGGTCGATATCGTGCAGCACTTCGAAGCGCGCAATGCAGCAGTAGAGGGCAAAGGCATGATCGTAGCCATGAGCCGCGAGATTTGCGTTCACCTCTATAACGCTATCGTGGCGCTGCGACCGGAATGGCATAGCCCTGACCCGGCGCAAGGGGCAATCAAGGTGATCATGACCGGCTCGGCAGCCGATAGCGAACTGATGCAGCCCCACATCTACAATGCCGCCGCCAAAAAGCAACTGGAAAAGCGCTTCAAGCACCCCAAAGACCCGCTCAAGCTGGTGATTGTGCGCGACATGTGGCTCACCGGTTTCGACGTGCCGTGCCTACATACCCTATATGTGGACAAGCCGATGCGCGACCACAACCTGATGCAGGCCATCGCCCGCGTGAACCGCGTGTTCCGCGACAAGGAGGGCGGACTGGTGGTGGACTACATCGGCATCGCCGCCGAACTGCGCCGAGCCCTCAAGATCTATACCGACAGCCGTGGCAAGGGCCAGCCCACTTTGGATGCCGCCGAAGCCTTGGCCAAGCTCAAGGAATTGATGGAAGTAGCGCGTAGCCTGCTGCATGGCTTCGACTATGCCTCTTATCGCACTCAGGCGACAAGCTTGCTGCTGCCCGCCGCCAATTTTGTACTGGGACTGGAAGACGGCAAGAAACGCTGGGCTGACGTGGTGCTGGCCATCACTAAAGCCTTCTCCCTGTGCGGAACGCTGGACGAGGCGATGGAACTACGCGAAGAAATCGCCTTTTTCCAGGCCATCAAAAGCGTGATCGCCAAGGCCACTGAAACCGACAAAAAGCTGTCGGAAGATCGCAAGCATGCGGTGCTCAAGCAGATTCTGGACAACGCGGTAATCGCCGAGGGCGTCGAGGATATTTTCAAGTTGGCGGGACTGGAACGGCCGGACATTGGCATCCTGTCCGATGGTTTTCTGGAAGAAGTGCGCAATGTGCCGCAGCGCAACTTTGCCGTCGAGCTGCTGCAAAAACTGCTCAATGACGAAATCAAATCCCGCAGCAGAGCCAACGTGATTCTGGAGAAGAAATTCAGCGACCGCCTGCAGGAAGCGTTGAATCGCTATCGTAACCGGGCCATTGAAAGCGCTCAGGTGATCGAAGAATTGATTCAGATGGCCAGGGAATTCCGCGAAGCAACCAAGCGCGGCGAGAATCTGGGACTGAATCAATCCGAGTTGGCTTTCTATGACGCTCTAGCCGACAACGAAAGCGCGGCACGTGAGCTGGGCGACGACATCCTGAAAAAAATCGCACACGAACTCACCGAAAAGTTGCGCCACAGTACCACGGTTGACTGGCAAAAGCGCGAAAGCGTCCGCGCGCGATTGCGCAATCTGGTGCGCATCACCTTGCGCCGCTACAAATATCCACCCGATAAACAAGAAGATGCCATCAAGCTAGTGCTGGCACAGGCAGAGCGGTTGTCTGACGAGTGGACGAAGTAGGTATCAACAATGGTGTTTTAGTACCCTAATCAGTATTCAATGATTAGGAATAAGATAGGGTGCCACCTTGCGCACTATCTTGAATATATACTCATCGTACTTCAAAATTCAGCATCAATACCTTCTCCCGCTGGGAGAAGGTTGGGTGAGGGATTATGAAAACCGAATTTTGAAGTACGATGCATATAAGTGACGGTTTGTTGAATGAGACCTAACTTATAACCAGCATAACCTCAACACGATTCCGACAGTCCAGAACTTCGGCCACCCCCTTGAGATCATGCCTTTCATGCTAATAAATCGTGTTTACTTCCCTGCTTCACAGGGCTGGCGCAGCATCTTTCTGACCGCATCAGCATGCATCTCTTCTGCCACAATCTGGCTGCGCGCATATTCTTCCAGCAAGATCGACTTGCCCTGGGCCAGTTCCAGCAATTGATAATAGCGCTCCAGCGACTGGCTTTCATGTACAAGAGATTCCTGCAGGATGTCGCCAACGGGAACTGAGCAGACTAAGTCGGTATCATGCGTATGCGTCTCCAGCAATGAACCGATGGCAAGCGAGGGATGTCCTCCCAACAGAGTAACCAATTCACCTGCCTTTCGCGCATGCAACAAGCCTTCCTCTGCTTGTTTGTTTAGCCACTCGACAATGGGAATGCGATTATAACCATACACCATCAAGGCGTAGTGGGTATAACGCACCACGCCGGCCAGTTCGAGTTCCATGATCTGATTCAGTAATGCGACTGCTTTATCTTTATCGAGACTCATGTGTTCCTCCTTTCAGCTCTGAAGTTATGAGAACCGAAGTTTTAATAAAACTTCGGTTTATATGAGACTCCTTTTCTCGTTGCTGCGTTCCATCCACCTTGCGCTGGAAGCGCCTGCCCCGATTCCTTCACAACCTCTTTGTTAAAAAGCCAGCGTGGCGCGGTTGATTCGGCCTTACAGTTTGTCCGCGTGGCTGCTGAGATATTCTGCCACCCCTTCAGGACTCGCTTTCATGCCGGGTTGACCACTTTTCCAGCCAGCCGGACAAACTTCGCCATGTTCCTCATGGAAACGCAATGCGTCGACCATGCGCAGCATCTCGTCGACATCGCGCCCCAACGGCAAATCATTGACCACCTGATGACGCACGATACCCTGCCTGTCAATCAGGAAAGAGCCGCGCAGCGCAACATGACCAGGATGGGTTACGCCATAAGCATTCATCACCTCGCCGCCCAGATCGGCCACCAGCGTAATATCGATCGGACCGAGTCCACCTTTGGTGATGGGGGTGTTACGCCAGGCGTAATGCGTGAAATGGGAATCGACTGAGACGCCGATTACTTCCACATTACGCTGCTGAAAATCTTTTGCTCGATGAGAATGTGCGATGATTTCCGATGGGCAGACAAAGGTAAAATCCAAGGGGTAGAAAAACAGCACTGCATATTTGTTACGAATATGCGTATAAAGATTGAAATTTTCATCGAAACTGCCATTAGGCAACACAGCAGGTTTAGTAAAATCAGGTGCAGGTCGCGTGACGAGTACAGTCATAGTATTTCCTTTCTAGTTGAGTAAATTTGATTTGGTAATAATTGAATTGACCTGTATGGGGTCAACTTTATGATTAAATCTTTTCTTCTTCTTTCTCTTTCTTAGACCATATACTAGATACCCTGGACACAAAAGTAAATAACATAAATTTCGCGATTGCATCCGCATCGAAATCAATCGCGCTCGCCAGTTCTTGATTCTAGATAACGTGATGTTGTAGGAATGCCCTCTTAACCACCGCACGACGAAGGAGAAAACCGATGAGTAATGCTATGCAACTGGATACCGTTATTGTTGGCAGAAGAATTACCGTTCTTTATACTTGATGCCCGTTATAGCATCAGGAGCAAAAATCATCCCTCCTTTTTACCCAGATCAACAAGAAATCGGTCCAAGATTTCCTGACCAGCATGAGGCATCACGACAACATGTGCACAAGGCGCTTGTTGCCCATCGATACTCAGTCCCATGGTCGCTAAGCTATAGCGATTCACTACGGCATCACTCGGTTTTCTGAAATAAATCGTATTGGATTGGTGGTTGGCTCTCACAGGATGTAAATCGCTATAGTGAGTCGTCATCTCCTTCAACAAATATGCCGTATTGTCTAGCATGACCTTGGCATCAGCGGCCTGTTTTGTAAATGACGACTCTAAGCTAAAGAAATAAAACTCAGCAGGTTTTACCGCATCGCGCGAACAGGTAATGGTGCCAGGTACCTGCAAAATATACTCACATTCATGAACCTGGCCAAACTGGGCATGAAACGCCTCAAAACTTGTCTTGGGCGTGATGAACAAGCCTGCCGGTGAAGGGAAACCAAAAAATTTGTGGCATGAGACGGCAATGGAGTCGTAGCGTTTTACCTTCTTCCCTGTTCTCTGATCAGAAACTTCGTGCCAAAGATCACTCGCAAATTGGGTATGAGGTAGATAGCCACCAAACAGTGCAGCATCCAGATGAAGATAAGAGGTTCGACCTTTAAGCTTTGATTGAATACCATCAATGGAATCAACTGCACCTTTGAAGGTCGTGCCAATCGTTGCGACCACTAGGGCCGGGTGGTTGGGATTTGCATTCAGTTGCCGTTCCAGATCGTCAATATCCATGCTGCCATCGCGAGAAGTGCCAACCACCACCCATTCCAGATTCAATAAGTCTCTGAGAATCTGAATCGAATAATGAGCTTCCTGCGTGAAATATATCTTGGGCATCTCTCCTGTTTGGCTTTTTAGAATCGTGCGGCCCATATACAACCCGTGCATATTGCTGTCCGTACCACTATTGGTAAGAAAGCCCCAGATATTGTCTGGTGAAAAGCCATACACCGCACCAAACCGGTTTATCAGCTCTTTTTCAAGAAGATGGCTATTAAAAGGAATGTGGCTATGATCGTAGGGATTGCCTACGTTGTTAAAACTAAACTGATTAAGACCCACATCAAATAGCTCCTTGCGCCAGGCGAAAAATTCCTCTGGTGGCGTAGTCATATTGATGGGATATCCCAGAAGCAAATTTTTTTGCTGTGGAAGTCCTTGCATGCTTTTTAGCATTGCGGAAGAAGCATACTGCGGACGATTCAAAAAGGATTGGCCCAGCACCCCATTAGGTGCGCAAGTCGCCACCAAAGCAGTCGCACCGGTCAAGCCAATAAATTGCCGTCGATTCATCAACATGGTATTGATCTCCTGCTCACTGCGCACATCTGGATTAAGATAATGAATAAGAGGATCAAGACAAAAAAAGTTTATTCTTGTCGCTTTCCTTCCTTCTTTATTTATTTATTTAGATAGATAGGTAAAACAAAGGACAGGGATTATCACACCATTCTATAAAGAACCAGGAATCTGCCCCCTTCCTCCAGTATATAACGCCAGTCGAGCAGATTCCTCCATTTCGCTGTAAAAACTACATGCCCCCCATCAATGCTGACTGAAGTGCACTGGCAACGGAGCTTCCACCCGTACCTTGAACATATTGCACAACGATGGGTATGAATTTTTGTACCATGTCAGGTGCCAGGCCGAGTTGCTGGAATGAGCCTGCCATACCAGGTAAATTTCCAGCCGGCATACCAGGTAAATTTCCAGCCGCCATGCCTGCTAAATCCCCCATCATACCCCCTCCCCCGACAGCACCTGCACCAGCAGCAGCAGGTGCAGGTGCAGATACGGGTGCGGGTGCAGCAGCCAGCAGGCCTTGCATATCGGGAACCGAATTACTCAGAGTCGTAAAATCCCCTGCCGACATTCTGGATTTGGCATGCTGGAATAGCGTCCCTGCTCCACCTTCTGCTTGCGGCTGGGTCACGCCTAGTTGCTGCATCAATAGCCCGATCAGACCGGTTCCGGAAGTCGTTGCGGGTACAGCCGTTGTCGCAGCCTCGCCAGCCTGTAGCACTTGTGCACCTTTCTGTACAGTTCCGGCTGCACCAGAAAGATCATCCAAATCAACCGCATACACATGGCTGGTCAAGAATAGCGCAATGCTCAATGTAAAACATGCGCTTAACCATCTGATTGCTTTCATCGCTTACCTCCTTTATGAAAAGAACAGTTCTTGATAAGGAATTAGGATCTGATTAGAAAATTAGGTACTTAGCCTAAACACCTTCCCACTCTTTCCGTAATCATCAGAATTCATGGGAATAGTTAGCTTACCACCGATCCCGCCACTTTTTACTACAGAATGTCCAGAATGATTTGCACTTGAAATGGCCTCGCTCGTGCTCTAAGACACTTTTTATTTATTGGCTTGCCTGGAAAATGTCATTGAACGACATCATCCTTGCTCCTTGAATCTGTGAAAACAAACTTTAGGAACCATCAGGATAGACTGATATTCCAATGATTAACCCGGATATTTCATAAATTCGCGTGATGATCACGCAGGATTTTGATTAATAGGGAAGTTTTGAGAAAGAGGGGTGTAGTGACTCATACACCCGACTGAGCAAAATCTTTCTTATTAATCAAAAGACAAGTGAGGACACGTGCCAATTTATGAAATATTCGGGTTAAGTTGCCGCGTGACGGTATCTTTCCATAAAACCAAGCCATGTCTGGATCCACTCCTCGATCGAAGGTGAATCATCATGAAAGATTGGAATGTTGTGGTCACTGTTGCAGAAAATTGCTTCAAGGACGGTTTATCGCTCCTGTCGAATTATGGTCATGTCGAAAAGACGCCCTTTTATAATGTGCTGACCCTCAAGGTGGTGGATATCGAAGCGTTTCTCGAGTCTTTTCTTGAGAACAGGCGAGCAGATCCAGCCTATCTCCACGTATTTTGCCGGGTCATCCCCTGCACCCATGGTTTCTTTTTTCAAACGGTTGAAGCATTTGAAGAAAAAGCCAAGCAGTGTATCCAGTCATTCTTACCCCAATTGGCTCATCGAAGTTTTCATGTCCGCATGCATCGCCGGGGTTTTCATGGGACGATAAAAAGCCAGGATGAAGCAGGTTTGCTCGGTGATTATCTGGATGAACAACTGCGATCACAAGGGGCAGCGGGTAAAGTGACCTTTGATGATCCTGATGTGATTCTGGACGTTGAAATCGTCGCTCAGCAGGCAGGCTTGTCATTATGGTCCCGCGATCAGCGCAAGCGCTATCCGTTCCTGAAATTGGACTGACTCTGCATGGGGTGATGAGCCACCATGAAACGGCGAGATTTTCTAATCCGATCATCAGCCACGCTGCTGACGCTGATGACCGGCATGGAGAAAGCCATGTCAATAACCGAGGCTAAAGAATCCACAATGAAAACGCCCATTACACTGTTTTTGTGTGGCGATGTGATGACTGGCAGGGGAATCGATCAATTATTACCTTATCCCAATAACCCGCGCTTGTATGAGCCCTATGTACGAAATGCGCAACGCTATGTCGAGCTGGGCGAGGAAATCAATGGCGCGATCCCCAAGCCCGTCAGCTTCGACTACATCTGGGGCGATGTGCTTACCGTGCTGGAAAAAACAGCGCCCGATGCACGCATCATTAATTTGGAAACAAGTGTTACCTCGAGCAATGACTACTGGCCAGACAAAGGCATACATTACCGCATGCATCCGAAAAATGTCGCCTGTCTTACCGCCGCAAACATAGATTGCTGTGTGCTGGCGAACAATCACGTTCTAGACTGGGGATATGCCGGTTTGACGGAAACGCTGAGCACTCTGAGAAATGCCCATATTAAAACGGTGGGTGCCGGCGCAAATTTGCAGGAAGCACAATCTCCAGCCATTCTGGATGTGCCCGCTAAAGGCAGGATCCTGGTATTTTCCTGTGGCACAACATCCAGCGGCATTTCAAGAGAATGGGCTGCTCAGAGCAGGAAAGCGGGCGTCTATTTTTTAACGGATCTATCCCGCAGGATAGTTGATCGCATCGCAATGATCGTGCATCAAACCAAGCGCCCTGGTGATATTGTGGTGCTTTCCATACACTGGGGCGGCAATTGGGGATATGAAATTCCCCAAGAACACATCGACTTTGCTCACATGCTGATCGACTCCGCTAATGTTGATATGCTACATGGTCATTCCTCCCATCATCCTATTAGCTTGGAAGTGTATAAGGAAAAACTCATTCTGTACGGATGCGGCGATTTTCTGAATGATTACGAAGGGATAGGCGGTCATGAACATTATCGTGGCGATTTATCCCTGATGTATTTTGCCAGTATCGCACCCGCTACCGGAAAATTGATCGCACTGGAAATGGTACCGATGCAAATCAAACGCTTTAAATTAAACCGCGCCTCGCCAGAAGATGCAAGCTGGCTGCAACGTACATTAGACGAACACAGCCGCAAATTCAATTGCAGGATTGAACTAACCTCAGACCAGATGCTGAAAGTTGTGTATTAAGCTGCCACCCATTCATTTTGTGAAAGTGGGTAAACATACCGAAACGCATAGTTAAATTTGCACCCTACGGCGGATGGCGCAAGCTTATCCGCCCTACTACGCTGCGCCTATAAAACAGCGCGACAAAGTACCGTGCAGCAGAGCAAATCAGCTTGATGGGTGTGTAACACTCAATTTCACAAGAAATGCTCAATCCAGACTCACGGATCATTTTTGCCTTAGCGCGTTCTTTACAGACTACCTCAGGCCACATCTGGATTCGGAAGTCCTTGACACTGCGATCTGATCCAGTTTATTAAACTGGTTTTCTTTCCCGGTCGTTTCCCGCCAGTTAGATTTTAAATGATTGTAATGACCATCCTGCCATATTCATTTCTTCGGATTATGCTGCTTTGCCTTAGCATCCAACTCACGGAGATGAGCCAGTTTTTCAGCGATTTTCGCTTCCAGACCATAGGTGGTTGGATGATAAAAATCTGCTGGCGGCATGCCATCTGGGAAGTAATTTTCACCCGCGGCATAAGCGCCTGGTTCGTCATGCGCGTAGCGGTAATTTTGTCCGAAACCCATGTCTTTCATGAGTTTGGTGGGCGCATTGCGTAATCGTACTGGTACGCGGCGTGAGGGGTCATGTTCGATCAATGAGCGGGCTTTTTTATAGGCAAGGTAAGCCGCGTTGCTTTTCGGGGCGCAGGCCAGGTAGAGCGCTGCCTGCGCCAAGGCCAATTCCCCTTCTGGGCTGCCGAGACGCTCGTAAGCGTTACAGGCATCCAGGGTAATGGCGAGTGCACGCGGATCGGCAAGGCCGATATCTTCCGTCGCAGTACGAATCAGCCGCCGGCCAATATAAAGCGGGTCAGTGCCACCGTCGAGCATGCGGCACATCCAGTAAAGTGCGGCATCCGGGGAGGAACCGCGAATGGATTTGTGTAATGCTGAAATCTGGTCGTAAAACTCATCGCCGCCTTTATCAAAGTGACGCATGCTACGCGATAACACATTGCGCACATAATCCGCATCGATCTCGGTCACGCCTTCGGTCCCGGCAGCGATATCCGCCTGCTCAAGCAGGTTCAATAGACGCCGTGCGTCGCCATCGGCAAAGGTGATCAACAGGTTTTTCGCTTCGTCGGAAAAATGCAGTTTTGGCAAATCCGCTTGACAGGCGCGCTCAAACAGATGCTTGAGCTCGTCTTCGGATAAGGGACTCAGCGCATAGACCTGCGAACGCGAAAGCAGTGCGCGATTGACTTCAAATGAAGGATTTTCTGTGGTGGCCCCGATAAACGTGATTAGCCCCTGTTCCACATAAGGCAGAAAGGCGTCCTGCTGCGCCTTGTTGAAGCGGTGCACTTCATCAACGAACAAAATGGTGTGCCGGCCCGATTGCTGGAGTACATGCTGAGCTCGTTCGATGGCGCCACGGATATCTTTTACACCGGACAGCACTGCTGACAGCGCAATGAATTCAGCATCAAACACGCGCGCCATCAGGCGTGCCAGGGTGGTTTTTCCGCTGCCTGGCGGCCCCCATAAAATCATGGAGTGCGGTTTACCGGATTCAAAGGCAAGACGCAACGGTTTGCCAGCACCTAACAGATGCGCTTGACCGATGACATCATGCAGTGATTGAGGACGTAAGCGCTCAGCTAACGGTGCAACAGGTTTTTGCGGTGCAAATAGCTCAGTCACTGATCACATCGGCCCCTTCAGGCGGGGTAAACTGAAATAAATCGGGAGCGAGCACAGGATTGGCAGTAAGATCTGTAAATACCAATAAAGTAAATTGTCCGAAGTTGTCGCGCAGCACCATTTCGCGCAATTCGCCTGTTTGGGAAAACCCCATCCGGATCAATTCAAACGTGCTTTCTTGAGCCTTAGGTATGGCTTCCAGCCATTCGATCTCATCATCCACCTCGATTTCTGTCAGATCAAAATCCCGTTCGATGGTACTGCTGCCCGCCAGCAAGGCAGCCGGGCTGCTGCCAATCGCCAGATCCAGTTGACGTACCGTGACCTGATTAAGATCCTGATCATAAAACCATACTTTTTCACCATCCCCAACAATCAATTGCTGATAAGGTTTCTCATACGTCCAGCGGAATTTGCCGGGTCGCTCAAACATCATGACGCCACTGGCTTCCTGCACGATCTGAAGGTTTTTATCAAGCAAGGTTTGTGAAAACACTGCCTTGAAAGTTTGCGCTTTTTGAACGAATGTCCTAAGGCTATCGATAGCGGAAGCCTGAGTAACAAGGGAAAATAAGCAAAGTAACCAGAATAAGCTCAATCGAATCATGCTGCCCCTCATAAAATTAGCCGAATGGAACCCGTACAGTCAAACATACTTTTGTCACCCACCAAGGCTTCCTCAATCATCCCGGTTAGGTGCCAGCACCTCCCGGTTACCATTGCTCTGCATAGCGGAAACGAGGCCGGCGCGTTCCATTTCTTCGATCAAGCGAGCTGCGCGGTTGTAGCCAATACGCAGTTGTCTCTGCACCAGCGAAATCGAAGCCCGGCGTGATTTCACCACAATGGCGACCGCCTCATCATACAGCGCATCCGTTTCACCTCCCGCCTGCCTGCTTGTTTCACCATTTTCGCCAGTCAACTCGTTCTCTTCATCATTCGCTTTGAGAACTTCCTCGACATAACACGGCTCACCGTGTTCCTTGAGATATTCCACCACTTTGTGGACTTCATGATCAGCCACGAAAGCGCCATGGACACGTTGCGGATAACCGCTGCCGGGAGGCAGATAAAGCATGTCACCCTGGCCGAGTAAGGCTTCTGCACCCATTTGATCAAGAATGGTACGTGAATCGATTTTGCTGGAAACCTGGAAAGCGATTCGTGTCGGAATATTGGCTTTGATCAGGCCCGTAATGACATCAACCGAAGGCCGTTGCGTCGCCAGCAACAGATGAATCCCCGCCGCACGGGCTTTCTGGGCAAGCCGCGCGATCAATTTTTCGACTTTTTTCCCCATGATCATCATCAGATCAGCCAGCTCATCAATCACCACCACAATCAAGGGCATTTCTTCCAATTGCACCGGTGTATCAGGCGTCGGGCTAAGTGGATTGGTCAGCAATTCCTCATTCTTTATGGCCTCACGGACTTTCTGATTATAGCCAGCAAGATTACGCACCCCCAGGGAGGACATCAGCTTATAGCGCCGTTCCATTTCAGCCACACACCAGTTGAGTGCACTGGCCGCATCGCGCATATCGGTCACTACCGATGTCAACAGATGGGGAATCCCTTCATAAACAGACAGCTCCAGCATTTTCGGGTCGATCAGAATCAACCGGACCTGCTCGGGCGTGGCTTTGTAAAGCAAACTCAGGATGACCGCATTGATCGCAACCGACTTACCGGAGCCAGTGGTTCCTGCCACCAGCGCATGCGGCATTTTCGCGAGATCAGAGACAATAGGGCGTCCACTGATATCCTTGCCGAGTGCAATGGTCAACGGTGATGGCATATCAGCATACGGCTGAGAACTGAGGATTTCATGCAAACGCACCATTTGCCGCTTGGGATTGGGAATCTCCAGACCCATGGTGGTCTTCCCAGGAATGGTTTCGACCACGCGGATGCTCGCAACCGAGAGGGCTCGCGCCAAGTCCTTCACCAGATTGATGATCTGATTGCCCTTGACGCCGACAGCGGGTTCGATTTCATAACGGGTGATGACCGGGCCAGGATGGGCTGATACGACTTTAACTTCAACACCAAACTCCTGCAGCCGGCGCTCAATCAGGCGAGAGGTAAATTCCAGCGTGTCATTGGATAGCACTTCGACATTTTTCTGAGGCTCATCCAGCAGATGGAGTGGCGGCAGGAGCGCATCCGGTGAATCGCTAGAAAAAGAGGTTTGTTTTTCTTTGACGATGCGCGCGGGTTTCTGCACAGGGGGGTCAGGCAGCTCTATCCGCAAGGGAGAAGAGGGTTCGACAGGCTTTCTATAATCCTCTCTTACCGGTTCCTTCTCGTCCTTGACGCGCATGAACGAGGAAGCCACTTCGGCACGCCGGTCTCGCAGGGCCAATAAGCGATTCCAGAGGGAAAAGCATGACTCTTCAATGGTCTCGCCTATTTTCTCGGAAATACGTACCCAGGACAGCCCTGAAAAAAGACTGAAGCCGATCGCCATCAGAATCACCAGACCGAGCGATGCGCCAGTAAACCCAAGTATCAGGGAAAGATTTTTACTGAGGATTTCACCCAGCACCCCTCCAGGCACGAGGGGGAGCGAGATATTAATCGTATTGAGACGCAGCGATTCAAACCCACTGCTGGCAGTGAGCAGCATCATAAAGCCTGTCAGTGAAATCAGCAGCGTGCGTGGATCAAAGATGCTGGCAATATCGATGCGACGATAACTCCACAGCACTGCCGAGAGAAAGAAAATGACCCACCACCACGCTGAGGCACCAAACAGATAAAGCAGTAAATCTGCCAGCCAGGCACCCGCTCTGCCCCCTGCATTACCCACCTGATCGATATGATCGCTATGTGACCAGCCAGGATCAGTACGGTCAAAGCTCATAAAGATTAATATCAGATACAAAGCGACGCCACCCAGTATCAAGCAGCCCGCTTCTCGTAATAATTTGGAGATTCTCGGTGGCAAAGGATTATTGTTAGCCTTCTTCGCCATCGACTTATTGACAGCACTCATGCAAATATCAGGAAAATAGAGATAAAAATCAGTTTGATGATATGGAAATCATATAGAAATTCTTGAGCAAGTTCTTGTCATCATCGGTTGATCGACTTATGAACCAGCGCAATAACCTGTTATTGCAAGGCGCCCGATCACAAGCAAGTACTACGACTTTTGGGAGAAGCTATATTCTCACGAGTTCCAGGCGCGCTCCAAACTCAGAAAAGCCCGCCTACTTTTGGGCAGCTTTAAGCAATTCAATAATAGACGAATTATTGGCAATATCCAGCGCGGTCTTGCCACTCACGCTCTTGAGCGCGGGGTTGGCGCCTTTGGCTAACAACAGTTTGACGATATCCTCATGCTCATGCAATGCTGCCCACATCAAGGCAGTGATACCGTCCTGATTCTGCTGATCAATGCTGGCCCCTTTTGCCAATAAAGTTTCAACGACAGCCGTTTGGCCATTCTGCGCAGCGAGTATCAATGCTGTAAAATCGTTGGTAGCCTTTAAATCAGGCTGTGCACCACTTGCCAGCAATGTTTCGACGACTGCCTGGTGACCGGATAAAGCAGCCAAAATCAGTGCAGAAGCGCCGTTTGCGTCTTGCAAATCAGGCTCCGCTCCTTTTGCCAGTAAGGCTTTTACAATTTCCAAGTGGCCATTCTGCGCAGCCAAGTGGAGTGCCGTCGTTTGATTCTCATCTCGCAAATCAATCTTGGCTCCTTTTGCCAGTAAGGCGTTGACAATTGCGCTATTGCCTTTGGCCGAGGCAAGCATCAAAGGCGACAAGCCATTTTTGCTTTGCAGATCCGGGTTAGCGCCTTTTGCGAGCAAAGCCTCGACAATGGCTTCATGGCCATTTTTAGTCGCCAGCAGCAACGCAGTTCCCCCTTGAACATTCTGTAGATCCAATGCTGCTTTATTTTCCAATAGCAACTTCACAACGGCAGCATGACCATTCTGCGAAGCAACCGCCAGCGCAGTAAACCCATCAGGGTTCTGCAAATCGATTTGGGTTCCTTCTCCCAGCAATTTTTCGACAGTTGCGGCGTCACCGGTCAGGGCCGCCTTGAGAAAATCCACTTCCTTTTCAGCAAAACTCACCGATGCCTGAGTAACCAGAATGGTTACTATCGCCATAAAAACTAAACGTCTGAATTGCGGGCCGAACAAAATTTTCATATGTTTCATTAATCTACCTGAAATAACGTGATCTGTAATGGTGGTCAAGTATAACGCACCCTATTTTTAGCCGTGTTATTTTTTATAAACTGGAAAATAATCCGATCCAAGCGTCCCTATCGCCGAAGCGGAAAAAACTTTCAGATACGTGCAATCGCTACAACAAAATAAAAAAGTGGCAGCCAAGATGTCAATCGAGTTCAATCTGTACAGCGTAGTGCCTGGGCAGCAAATTCAAGCAGATCCCGGGTACGGTGTTCGATCACGTCGATCAAAATTTGCATATCTAGTTCTTGATATTCATGCACCAAAATATTACGAAATCCAACCATTCCTTGCAGTTTACGCATCATTTCTTCGTCAATCACGCCGGCTTGCGTCAGCAAGGTAAAGGATTCACGGCTATCGCGTGGCAATCCGAGCTTGCGAATTTTCACCAGATGATTGGCGATATCAATAGTTAATTCTGCAGCACGCTGTAGATTCATCGCTACCGCATCCAGGCGAAGCTGATCCTTCACAAAAGGCAAGCCTGTTTCTAGATGATAATATTGATCGATTTGCTTGAGGCAACGTTCAATGCTGACTTTCTTGCTGAGAATAATGTCATTCATGGGTCGTAGAATTTTCCACTGCGCAAGCCTTCATTCAAAATAGCCGCTCGCTCCTCGTTGAGTTTCTGATAGCGCGAAAGCACCCGCATTTCGAATTCATCAACGGCCGTTCCATCTGCCTGAAAAAACCGCCGCCCGCTCATGATAATCTCTTTTTGCAACACGGTCGGCGCCAGGCGCAGGTTGATCAAATCCACATCCCGGTTGAATGCCACCTGCAGCGCCTGATGCAGCTCGCTGAATAAAAGTGAACCTGCCCCTTTCGCCTGCTTGGGTGGCAACAGGATGGCGATATCCAGATCACTTTCAGGTCGTTCATATTCCGTCCCCCAGGAACCAAACAGGTAAATCGCCTGCGTCTCCGGCCAGGCACCCAGAATCAACTGAATCAATTGCTCTGTATTACTCACCACACCCCCTCCCGCTTAGTGGAATATCGCAGATCAACTATTCTTATACTCACGAAAACCAGCTAATAAACCCGCAAAAGACTTGGGTGCATATCGCTTGAATCCCGCTTTATCCACATAAACAAAATCATAATTTATCTCTGCCTGCAGCACGTTGATATCTTCGCACCACTGGCGCAATCGTCGCATTTTCAAGGGTACGTCCAAGTCTTCCTGCCCCTTGGTTTCAACCACCACAACCCATTCAGGAGACAGCTTCACCAAAAAATCCGGGTAGTAGTTGGCGATATCGCCAGCCGTGTTGACGTAATCCAGTTTGAAATGCACCGCCAGATAGTTTTTGGCAAAAGACACCACATCGCTGCAATCTTCCAGGAAACTGGCAAACTGCAGCTCGAAATGACTATCGCCGATCACCCGGTTGAATACACTCTTCTTGGGCATCAGATAACCCTGATCCTTCACGATAAAGGGGCGAGTCTGCCGCAATTTGAGGGTATCACGGATTTCTGCACCTCCTTTGGTTTGCACCGTCAATGCGTTAATCGCTTTTTTGAAAACCTCCAACACGGTTTTAGTGGCAGCCAGCTCCGATAAATTTCGCAAGGTATTGGGCGATTCCAGATCGACCGTCTGAGTAAAAAGCTCATTCCGGATAAATGCTTTGATCTTACCGTATAACACGTCGTAGCCGCTGACCAGGCGCAATTCCTTCATTACCGTTTGAGCGAAGTAGCCGATCACGCTGCGGTAATCCGCTACGCCAGCGGTATCCAGTAGCGTGGTATGCGTGCTTTCACCCGTCGTAATGTCCTTGAAGACGATCTCTCGTTGCTCTTCCTCGCTGAATCGCTGGTAGACCACCGGTTGGAACGCCATCGTACGCATATCCAGGTCGCTGAGATGCTTGTATTCACGATAGACGCGCGGGCTCAGCACTGGAATTTCAATATCCAAGGCATCGATATTTTTTTGCTTGTTATCGTGATCAATCTCGATGACCAACGGTGTTTTGGCTTGGGTACCCGCACCCATTGCTTTGCGTTCCAGCACCACCCCCTCGGCCTGGATCGACTCGACAAATTCCATGAAGGCATCGGTGCCGATCACGCTGACATATTCCTCCACCCCGCCGGGGTACATCTTGCGCAAGCCACGCCCCAATGTCTGCTCCGGCAAGATATTGCTTTGGGCAGCATAGGCACGCAAGCCGACGATAGTCGTCACATTGCGCACATCCCAGCCTTCCTTGAGCATCAGCACCGATACGATCGCCTTGTAAGGGCTTGCCATCGTATCGATCTCATTGACCTGCTTGCGTAACCGCTCCAATTCTTCTTTAGCCTTGCCGGTCGCTGCTTCGGAAATCTCGCCATTGTTCTTGGTATGAATCACCAATACGGCCTCCTTCAATTCAGGATAATGGCCTTCCAGATACGCTGCCACGTCATCACAGTTTTTGGTGTCATCCGTCATCACAAACAAAATAGCTTTTTTATCGAGCTTCTGGTGTTCGTCGTAGGCTTTGCGCCATTCGATCACCCCCAGATCGATATAGTCCGCATATTTCTCGGTATACTTGGAGCTTTGCTGCTCGCAGAGTTTGCCACGACTGGCTGCATCCGGCAGCACAGGGTGCTTGACCACATTCTGCCAGATCGCCTCTACCAGTGGATAATCTGCCACCGTCTGCACAAAAATCGCGCCATTATTGTGTTTAGGCGTGGCCGTCACATCCAGTTGCAAGCTCAGAGCGCCGCCCTTCTGCAACAGCCGATGATGAATATCCTGAATCGACTGGAACCAGGCCAGCCTCGCATCATGAATATGGTGCGCCTCGTCGTTGAGCACCATCAGCTCATCGATGTCGCGCACGATCATGCCCAGATCCACCTTTGAATCCGTGGTAGCGCCCGTAGGGCGCTTCCCCAGAAAATAGTCCATGGTATTGTCATCATCCGGCGAAGGCGGGATATCCTCCCCGGCATACACGCGATGGATATTGGTCAGAAAGATATTGCCGGTGTGGTGCGTCACGCGCACCGCATCTTGCAAGTGCAGCGTGAGCTGGAAATCATCCCGCCAGTTTTGACCCTCAAAACCGTTATCGGGCACCACCGGATCATCAAAGAAAATACGCAGCCCCTGAAAATCCTTGTAAATGCGATCCAGCACGATAATATTGGGCGTGATCACCAGGAAATTACGGGAAAGCCCGGAATCGGCTTCATACAGCTTGTGAAAGAAACTCCATGCCAGCGCCAGACTCATCACCTTGGTCTTGCCGCTGCCGGTTGCCATTTTCACTACGAGACGCCGCCAGCTCTCGTCGAACAGACTGGCTGACACCGAACCACTGCTATCGAAACGCATCAGATCAAATTTATCTTTCACACCGACCACGTCATACAGATAAATGATCGTTTCCAACGCCTCGCGTTGCGCGAAAAAGTATTGAAACTCAACAGTGGCACCATCAGCCTGCGGTTGTAAGTGGGGCTCCTGGAACCACCATTTGAGCAAGCTCTGACTGGTGCGGGTTGCGTCTGCATAATCGCTATCACGAAACGCCTTCACTTTGCGCCGCAACTGCGACACCAGCGGCGGCATGAGCTTATCCATGCTGGTTTCACGCAATGCCTCATCTGCCGGAAACCAGCGGATAGCCGGATCAAGAATGGCATGCGGGGAATCGGGGAAATCGGGGTGAAGGGCCATGCTCAGTGCTCAATGTTTTCTTAGTTGCTCGGCAATTTGTTCCGGCTCCAGACGCACGAGCTTGCCATTCTGATAAATAACTGCGTATTGCCCCAAACGCCGCTTCTTGTCCAATGCCTCGGCAACCGCGCGCTGCAATACCTCTTTGGCTTGTTGTGCTAGCTTTTGAATCTCAGTCATGTTGTACCTCATTGAGTAAAGCACTGTATAGTTCTTGGTTTTCTACGACCCTTCCTGTCGCATCCTGCAAAAAAATCACCTCCGGTACTGGGCCCGAGTTATCCACACAAACCGTCGAGGTGCATAATGGCGCATAGTAGTTAAGCAAATTAGCAATGCTACGCGGATAACGTCGGATGATAGATTCGCGCGGGATACTATGCCCGCCGTGCGCTACTCGCTCGGTAACTCGTGCAATGGACATCTCGACGCTGGACAACCAAAGATAATAAAGATTTACCTGCCAATCATCAGCTAGTAACTCCCGGATCAACCGCAAATAGGTTTTACCAGCCAGGGTAGTCTCAAAGGCGAAATCTTCCCGTCGCTGAATGTAATGGTAAGTCTCTCGCAGAAACAACCGGCTGGCTGCTAGCCATTCCTTTTCCGGTGAAAGTGGAGACAATCCAGCGGCTATCAGATCCGCATTGACGAAATTTCTGCAATGCGCAACTGCAGGCAACCAAGTCAGAGCAAAAGTTGTTTTCCCTGCGCCATTCGGCCCGGCAATAATCGTGCAGACAGGTCGGCTCACACCCTCACCTCCACAATCGTCATGGTGCCATTGCCAAAGATATCCACTACTTTCACTGCGATCTTGCGCCGCCCCGGCATGATCTCCTGGAACACGCTGATCAATTCCAGCGAACGATCTTTTTTGGTACGGAAGCTTTGCCATTCGTTTTCGAAAATGTAATCGCCTGTCCACTGTTCCTCCCACTCGCCAGTTTCCAGGTTTTGCACGCGAATAATTTCACGCTTGTTTTCAAAATCGAAATCCACCGACCAGTAATCGATCCAGTCCGTCCAGTGCTGGGTCAGTTGCTCGCGGGTGATCACGCCGTCCTTGTCTTTGCTCACTTTCACGATCTGGCCTTTTTCCACCACGATCTTGCTCTGCTTGTCCTTGAGCGTCGCCTCCGCGTGGGCAATGGAATCCTGTGAATAAAATACCGAGAAGTCGGTGAGTTCAACGGCTACCGTGTTGCCTTTGATATGCGGTTTGACCTCGATGAAGGACACATCGTGGAACACCACCTGATTCTTTTCCACTGCGCGCTTATCGAATACCTCAGCCGGAATATATTTGGGCGCAATGTCGATGCCTTTGGCGCGGGCTTCATCCAGCACATTGGGAAACAAACCCATCTCGAACTCGAAGCCGAGGATATCCACCTTGGTGATATGCTGCTTGCGGCATTCCAGAATGATCTCCTCGACGAACAGCCGCGTCACCGGCAGATTCACCGGGCCGACCGCCACCAGCCGACCGGCTTTCCTGCCATGGAAACAGGCGAACTGTGCCACTTTCTCCGCCCGGTAAGCACGCAGGATCAGCTCAAGGAAAGCGGCCTCCTTGGTGGCGAGCTGCTGCTGTTTCTGCTCCTCACGCAGATCCGGATTGACGCCAATGTAATGCTGGCGCTCGTATTTACCGAGGTTGAGGATTTCAAACGCGCGGTAATCTTTACCTTGCGCTTTGAGCTGGCGTTGCACGCCGATCATGCGCTTGCGCGTGGTGTGGAGGGCGAATTTGCCGAGATCGGAAGCGATCCACTTGCGCCCGAGTTTTTCTGCGACGGCTGCCGTGGTGCCGGAACCGCAGAAAAAATCCGCGATCAAGTCACCTTCATTTGTACCAAGTTTGATAATTCGCTCTAATAATTCTTCGGGTTTCTGTGTAGCGTAACCAGTGCGCTCAAGCGCTTGAGGTTGCACCGTATTGATGTCAAGCCACAAATCTTGTAGGGGAACCCCCGGCATTTCATCAAGATAACGTTTTTGTTGTGGAACTGTATTTGGTTTTGTTTGAATAATTCGGCCTTGACAATAAAGCTCTTCCATTTTTTCTCGCTTGAATCGCCAAAAGCGTGTAATGCCAAGAAACTCATAACTCGGATTACCTTTAGCTGCCCCTCCAGGTCCTGTTATATCACTTAAGCGATATTTTCTTCCTGTTTCCAGCTCAATGTGTTTATAAAAAGCATCTACATACTCTTGTGAATAAGGTTGGTATTGCATATTCCATGTAAATTGCCCCGATTTTGAGTAAAGCAAAACAACATCATGAATTCGTCCCATATGTTGGGAACCTTGTCCAATATCACTATGCGCGGTTTGACGCCGCCAAATAATCTGGTTTATGAAGTTTTTCCGGCCAAATACCTCATCGACAGCCAATCGGACATGATGGCTAATATTCCAACCCATGTGAAGAAAAAGTAAACCATCTTCCGCGAGCAGATCCCGCATCAGCACCAGCCGCTCATAGATCATGGCAATGAAGGAATCCGCCCCCTTACCCCAGGTATCGCGGTAGGCAATTTCTTCCAGGATGTTGGGTTTCTTCGTGAAGGTATCGCCGCCGATTTCGATATCCATCGAAAAATCGGCGCCGACGTCAAACGGGGGATCGATATAGATCAGTTTGAGGCCGCCCTGTTTTTCGATTTCTGCACGCAGCGGGCCATTCTTGAGCGAGGATAAAATCAGTTTGTTATCGCCCCAGATCAGTTTGTTGGTCCAGCCTTTGAGCTGCCGCCCGCGGTTATCGAGATCGAACAGGCTCATCTGCAAAGCGGTATCCGCTGGCTTTTCCGCGCGCGGTTCGTCCACCTGCTCGATGGTCTGAAAGGGCAGCACGATGTTGCACACTTCGTTCGTCTTGCCGTTCCAGATCAGCTCCACTTCGCGCTTGTCCTCGAACAGCAGGAAGCGGTATTTGTCCGGCAATGGCTTGCCTGCTTCCAGGCGCTGCGTGATATCGCGGATTTCGTTGTCAGTCAGTTTCATCTTATTTCATCTGTCCGCTACATCGACAACGGTTTGTCGTAGCCGGTCAATTCCAGGTAGCCGCGTCCTGCGGGCTGGCCGTCGCGCGTGACCGTCACTGCGCCTTCCCAGTAAACAGAACCGGTTGATAAACGTGAATCGAGTTCCTGATCATCCATCATCGGTTCAAGCTGCCATTCGATATTCCCGGTTCTGATGCGCATGGCGACCGGATAATCTGCATCCGTCAGGGGTGAGCGCCAGGTACGCATGGGATGGAAACTGACTTCATCCGGCGAAAAGAAGGTCATCTGGCCAGCAGCATCGCGTAATGCCGCATACGCCCAGACTTTTTGACCATCCTTGCCGCGTATCTGAAAAGCCATCAGCGCGGAGCCATCGTCAAGATTGATGCCGGTCCAGTCCCATCCTTCCGCGTTCGGATCGAGATATTCCGATGACCATTCGTGATCGAGCCAGGCGCTGCCTTTAACGGCTATAGGCCGATTTTCGTGCGTCACCGTGCCGCTGACTTGCAAATGCGGCTCACTGTAATAATAACTGGCCTGCTCTGACCTTGGTCCCTTGCGGGAAAAGCCATTCAAATCCTGCAGCATCAGCGGCTGCATCGGTGCTAGCGACAGTTCAAGCGCAAAGTCGGCTCCTTCCGCGTAGGTACGGTAACGGCCGTCCGCTTCACGGATAAAATACCAGTCATCCAGTTTTACCTCGCTATTGCCTGCTTTAGCATAAGCCAGACCAAACCCCTCGCGCGCGCTTTTCTCCTCATGCAGCAGCTTGCCGGCTGCCGGATCGGACAGCGCCGCATGACCGATGATCAATCGTTTGGGGGCAAAACGGCTGGGATTATCCTCATCGTATTCGGTGGCCGAGCGGAAGAAAGTCACCTGGAAGCCCAGTGGCTGCCGGTCGGGCGTTTCCAACCAGCCCGTCACGTACCACCATTCAATGCGGAAATTTTCATGCGCGCCAAAATCCTCCGGAAAAATCAGCGCTTTCGGCGTCACGGGCGTATACACCGGCGGCGCGGCCAGTGACATCCCCAGCGTTGTCAGCAATATCAATAGCATGAACAGTTTATGCATCACGAGCTCCTTACCAGTCCTCTTTGACCGCACGGACCACACTGCCTGACACCGCCTGCCGCCCGGCGAGCAGCGCGGTCAACGCTGCTGCCAGCAGCATGGCGAGCGCCATGATCATCAGCCATGGCCACGGCAGATGAAGCTGCATGGTCCAGTGAAACGACTGGGGATTGACGATATAAATGAGGATCAGGCTGATGCTTCCGCCCAACAGGAATCCGATAAGGATGCCGAATCCGGCCAGCAATCCCCCCTCCAATGCCAGCATGCGATAGATCTGACCGCGTGTCACGCCGATATGGCGCAGCATGCCGAATTCCTTGATGCGCCTCAGCGCTTGCGCCGAGAAACTGGCCGCCACGCCGAGCAATCCCACGCCCACCGCGATCAGTTCCAATAAATAAGTCACGGCAAAACTGCGGTCAAAAATCTTCAGGCTGATTGTCCGGATTTCATTCGGCTGCCAGAACGTCAGCGACTCGCCGAAGGGCAGCGCTTTCAGTGCGGCCATCACCTGCTCAGGCGTGACACCGGTCTGCAACCATAGCGCCGTTTCATTGACATGCAGCTCACCCGATATCTTTTGATAATCGCTCAGTTGCATCTGGATGGCGCCAAACTGACGCCCATAGTCACGCCACACACCAGCCACGACATAATCCTGCCGCCCCTCGCTCAGCGGCAAGGCTACCCGTTTGCCCACCTGGTAATCATAGAGATCGACCATCGCTTCCGATATCCAGATGGGAATCGCGTCCCGTGGAATTTCTGCAGGGACTAGCGCATCGTCTGTCATTGGCACGGTATTGCCTGGATCCGCCTGATCGATTGGCCGGGCAATCAGCGTGACAGTCGGCCGGGCCGGATCCAGGGTAATCTGCAGTGAACGGATCAAATCGATGCGTTCGATTCCGGCTGTGGCCGCGATCGCTTGCTGCTCCTGCGGCGTGAAACCAATCGCATCCTGGCGCACCTCTGTGCGCACATAAACATCGGCAGGCAGAATATGCGTCAGCCAATCTTCTATCGACAGACGGAAACTCGCCACCATGATCGCCATGGCTACCATCAGGCTGAAACTGGCCAGGACGCCCCCCAGGGCAATCGCAGCCTGTTGCGGTGCATTAGCCAGCCTGGCCAAAGCCAAAATCGCCAGCGCACCCGCTGCCAGGCGGTTACACACGCGAAACAGGCCGGAAAAAAACCATGCAGCCAGCGACGGCATCCAGGCGATGCCGCCGATCAGTAATAAAGCCACCGCGAAATAGCCAAAAAGGGGCAGTTCAGCCACCGGCGGCAGTTGCGTCAGGATAACCGCCAGCGTTACACAGACCAGCGCGGGCCAAGGGGTACGCAATCCCGCCAGCGCAGTATCCTCGCTCCCCGATTTGAGCGCTGGCGCAGGATGAGCTCGCGCTGCTTCCCAGGCAGGCATCAGGCTGCCCAGTAAGGTCACGCCCACACCCAGCACAAAAAAGAGCACAGCCGCCAACGGACTCAATTGAATGCTCGGCTTGATCTCTGGAAAAAACCCTCCACCAAGTTCCCCGCCAAAAACATGCAAGGCTGTCGCCGCCAGCGCGTAACCCAGCCCAAGACCCAGCAGTGAGCCCACTATGCCAAGCAGGCTGCTCTCGCGCAGGATCTGCCGCAGGATTTGATTACGCGTCAACCCAAGCACGCGCAGCAGCGCAAACTGCGGACGCCGCCGCAGGGTGGACAGCACTTGCGTCGAAAACACCAGAAACGTGCCGGTAAACAACGCAACCAATCCCAGCACGTTCAGATTGATGCGATACGCACGCGACATGTTATGGACGCGCATTTCCTGATCGGCTGTTTCAGTGACCACGTATTGCACGGGCAATTCCTTTTCAAGGGCTGCTTTGAAAGTACCGTGATGGATGCCTTGCTTTAGCTTAAGATCGATGCGCGACAGCACGCCGACATGATCAAAATGCCACTGCGCCGCGCCAATATCCATCACCGCAATGCGCTGCCCGGCATGCGCTCTGGTCAGTCCGCCCGCTACCCGCAATGTCACGGTTTGGGTGCCCAGACGCAGCGGCAGCCGGTCTCCCTGTTTGACTTCCAGCCATTCCATCGCTGCAGGCGACAGAAAAATCGCATCGGCTGACAACATGTCGAAGGCGCGATCGTCAGCAGGCACCCCGACCAAATCCGGCGTCATGGTAACGGCGCGGTACACATCAATCCCCAGGATTTTCAGAGTATTGTGCCTGTCATCCTCCGGCCTGCCAGGGACGGCGGCCTGGATTTCCAGCACTGGACTCGCGACCGCCACGCCTTCACGTTGCGCCAATACCGGATAGAGCATTTCGTCAAAGACCGGTTGCGTAGCGCGCACCTGCAAATCGGATTGACCGGACAAGCTTTTGACGGCTGCAGAAAACTCATTGACCGCCGCGGTATTGATCAGATGGATCGAAAACCCCATAGCAATCCCCAATGCAATCGCGATGACCGCAACCACGATCTGTAGCCGATGCGCCTGCCACTCGCCCAGCAGCAACCAGCGGGACAACAGATTACGCTTCATGCAAACGAGCCGTATCTAAGGATTGCAAGCCACTCCTGGTCAGCAGCAGAATACGGTCAGCCGTTGCTGCGGCTGCCTGCGAATGGGTGACGATGATGCCCGCCGCACCGTTGGCCTTGATTTCGCTACGCATCAACTGGAGAATCTCCTGTGCCGTGTCCGGATCAAGGTTACCTGTCGGCTCATCGGCCAGAATCAGGCGCGGGTGATGCACCAATGCGCGGGCAATCGCCACACGTTGTAGCTCTCCGCCCGATAACTGCCGCGGAAAATCCTGCTCCCGCCCCTTTAGCCCGACCGCGGACAGCATTTCTTTCGCGCGATCGAGCGGCAAATCATTGAGCAGCAGCGGCAAGGCAACATTCTGCAGCAAGGTCAAATGAGGCAGGACATGAAACGCCTGAAAGACAAAACCGAAATGACGCCGCCGCAATTGGGTTGCGGCATCGTCATCACCTGCTGACAGCGCGATGCCATCAATGCAGATCTCGCCGCTATCGGGCGCATCGAGTCCAGCGATCAGATTCAAGAGCGTCGATTTCCCCACGCCCGAGTCTCCCATAATCGCCACATACTCACCTGCAGCGAGGGTATACGACAAATTAGACAGCACTTGCCGTCCATTTACATAAGCCTTGCTGACGCCGCGTAATTCCAAGGTCGCTGTATTTTTCATGATAAGCCGATTGTCCCATGAAAAAGAACCAAAAGGCAGCTATACGGATAAAGCAGGTAAATATCGTTTATCTGTCTGGCTAGCCCGAATATTTCATAAATTGGCACGTGCCCTCACTTGCCTTTTGATTAATAAGAAAGATTTTGCTCAGCCGGGTGTATGAGTCACTACACCCCTCTTTCTCAAAACTTCCCTATTAATCAAAATCCTGCGTGATCATCACGCAAATTTATGAAATATTCGGGCTAGACCTAAACTCATTCAGGATGTTTAGCAGGTGTCATGAAATCTGGCTGTCCTAAGCCAAGCATTTCCCTTCAAAACACGATAGTCCAGCCGCTACGGGCTTGCGCTTTGGTATAAGATACGCCGTGATATTTAAGCCCATCAGGATTAAGCAAGCTAATAATGCCCCCGTTGTTCCCCAATTGCGCGCCCTGACCGTCCAGTTTCACTACGCCAGTCGCACCTGGATTAAGCACCAGGTTGCTGATAAAAGAGCGCTTTTTATTTTTATCTGTGATCAGCCAGCCAGACAAATCGACTCTGCTTGGCGAGCGATTAATCAGCGTCACCGTTTCATTCCCTGGATCGTCCCCTTCCGGATCGACCAGCGCCGCGATAATTTGGATATCGGATTCTATTTGAGGGGGTATCAGGCCTTCGCATTCAGGGAGTCGATGGCCTGTTTGATCGTCGGTATGCCAGCACTGTGATTGGAAGGCTAGAAAGACCGCGACCCATTGTTCCGGCCAAACCTCGATGCCAGCCCCAACCTGTTCGATACTGGGAAAATGAAAAAGCAGTCCGCCATCCTGCCACACGCCGTCTTCCTCAACAAATTGCCCCACATTACCTTGATTCATGTGGATATCGTGAATCCCGTTTCCAGGCAGGAAACCAAAATATTTGTCTTTTATCCCTGCTTCAGGTCCCCAGCGTTCACCAAAAGCGTAAATGCTTGCCCGTTCGTCACCAATGGCGCGTTGCACATAAGCATCTATTTTTTCATTGAGATCATTATCCGGCCCTGGAATATTATGCGGTAACGGACGCATTTGCCTGGGGTCGAACAGATTGCCGCGTATGAAATCCAGCGCCATTTTGTCTGGCGCATTCCCCAACCGGGTAAACCCCTTCTCCAGATTGACCAGTTTTTTTAGAATGGGGTGCTGAAAATCATCGATGATTAAATATAAAAGCTCAGAGGGCGCCAGCTTGGACTTTACATTAATGGCGATACGATAGTCCGTGGTGTCGTCGATAAGATGCACCTCATAATGCGGGCTCGAACCTTGTCCAACGATTTTATTGATCGCCTTGCCTTTCAGAACGCCATATTGTTTTAAAGCCATAATTCCTCCTAAGAAATATCAGTGCAGCAGTCAGTAGGGAATACTGCAGGAAAAGTAAATGTGGCATTTCATACGCCTCCTTGGAGAAAAAGCACGGCGCTGCGCCATTTTGTCGAATAACACGGCAGCTGCCGCATGTCATGCTCGACCTTGAAGTTGCCGGCTGCGCTCGATAACGTCCTGCTGCAGCTCGCGCCAATCGCTGAGAAGCCGGGTTGTTGATATGGATTCATTATTTTTCCTCAACTTGGATGCTGGCTACAGCGTTTTGATGCGGATGTGACGCCATGCGACTGTGCTGCCTGCATAGGCCTGCACACCGATGAAAGTGTGCCACGAAGGCGCACAGGGGGTGAAATTCCCTCGTGCAGCTATGCTACACAAGAGATGAGGGTAGGTCCCTCGGGGTCGCCGTACAGGCGGAGGCTTCAAACCACCTACTGCTGCTGCGTTTAAGAGGCGTGGTAGTGAGCGAGCTAGGAAAAGGCCGGACTCGATTTGG
>NZ_FNPQ01000051.1:0-13685 GCF_900107335.1 Nitrosomonas sp. Nm58
CCAAATCGAGTCCGGCCTTTTCCTAGCTCGCTCACTACCACGCCTCTTAAACGCAGCAGCAGTAGGTGGTTTGAAGCCTCCGCCTGTACGGCGACTCCGAGGGACCTACCCTCATCTCTTGTGTAGCATAGCTGCACGAGGGAATTTCACCCCCTGTGCGCCTTCGTGGCACACCCTCATCCCAGTGTACCAGAGCTCTCTGCTGAGGTATCCCTACAAAAGCATTTAGCTCGATATAGAAAGGGGCGCGCGCTCCTTTGGGGAGTGGAGGCTTCCAGAAGCTAATGTCATTCGGAGCAATATCCGGGAGATTTTTGAGTCACGGTCAAATCCATTTGGCAGTGACGACTAAATATGCTTGTACAGTCTCCCGATAGCAGCGTAATCTTTCACAAGGGCATCTAAATTCCCGGTCTGATTGACTTAAACATTCATAAGCATGGGAGGGGGGCATGGAAAGATTCGATAGTAATTTGGCGATGATCCTATCTATTTTCGTGGCGACGGTAATAACATTGCATTCTTTTTCAGTCATGCAGATGTTCTGATTGTCATCGATGTCATTTCTCCGTATCTTGAATGCCAGAGAGAATAATTTATGAAAGAGAATCCTTTCATCCATAATCTGATGCACAGAGCTTTCATGCAGTACGGTAGGGTTCTTCAAAGCGAATATTTTGCTGACCATTACGGCAAGCTGTCCCGCTGGCTGGACCTTGACAGGCAGAAGGAAGGGCTCAGCTTTAACCATCCGTGGGCCATTGGCTGCGGTTGCTTAGCATACTGATCGTGTCAGGCAGAATGGCAGGATCAGCATTTTCTCCGTTCAAGCATCGCGTGTTCGCGATTTTATGGACAGCGACGCTGATTTCGAATATCGGCACCTGGATGTTCAACGTCACTTCCGGCTGGCTGATGACAGAGCTGTCGCCCTCGCCTTTTATGGTGTCGATGGTGCAGGCAGCGACAGCCTTGCCGGTTTTCCTGTTCGCTCTTCCCGCGGGGGCGCTTGGCGATCTTTTTGATCGCCGCAAGCTGTTGTTATGGACGCAGATTCTCCTCGCCGTGGCACTTTTTCTGTTTGCAGGGTTGTTATGGAAAGGTAGCGTTAATGCCTGGGTTTTACTGCTGTTTACCTTTGTGACCGGTGCAGGATCAGCTTTCGCCCTGCCTGCGTGGCAGGCGATCATACCGCGCCTTGTGCCACGGGATGCGCTGGAGCCCGCGATTGTCTTGAATGGGGTGAGCATCAATATCGCCCGTGCCATCGGCCCAGCACTGGGCGGTTTTATTCTGGCAGCGGCAGGCGCTGTGGCGACGGTATTGCTGGATGCCGTTTCCTATCTTGCCGTCGTGGCAGCACTATTGTGGTGGCGTGCCGCCGCGGCGCAAGCTGATGCGCTGCCGCGCGAACATCTGGTCGATGCTATGCAGGCGGGCATCCGATTTGCGCTGCATAGCATCCCTCTACGCAATACTTTGTTTCACGCGTTGGCTTTTTTTATTTGTGCATCCGCCTATTGGGCATTGTTACCCCTGGTGGCCAAGGATGTGCTCCAAGGTGGCCCTAGTCTTTATGGCATTTTGCTGACTGCGTTGGGGAGTGGTGCTGTGGCAGGAGTATTCCTGCTCTCGCTCATAAAGAAATACCTGAGTGCGGATAAGATCATAATGCTGGCAACGGCAGGAACAGCACTGTGCTCGATGATGTTCGCCTACGGCGGGCAGACAGTTACCGGCATTGCCGCCGGATTTGCAGGTGGGGTGTCATGGATCCTGGCTGTATCATCGTTGAACATTTCCGCACAAGTGGCGCTGCCGGATTGGGTGCGCGCCCGCGGCCTTGCCATCTTCCAGATGGTGTTTTTTGGTGCAATGACGGCGGGATCACTGGGCTGGGGACAGGTAGCAGAAATAGCTGGTTTGCCATTGGCCTTGATAGCATCAGGACTACTGGCGCTTCTTCTGATTCCTGCCACATGGCGATTCAAGCTCAATCTGGGTGAACATGATGACTACACCCCATCCGGTCATTGGGACAAACCTGTTCTGGCCACGCCGGTTGCACACGATCACGGCCCTGTCTTGGTAACACTGGAATACTGTATCGACGATGCAGATCGAGATGCGTTTTGCTTGCTGATGCGGGAACTGGGCGTGATTCGCCGCCGCGACGGGGCTATTCAGTGGGGATTCTTTGAGGATGCCGAGGATCGTGGACGCTTCATCGAGATGTTCACGGTTGAATCCTGGGCTGCGCATCTGCGCCAGCATGCCCGCGTCTCAGCAACCGATAAAATCCTGCAAGACAAAATCTTTGCTCTGCACCGCGGAGCAATTCCGCCACGCGTGACGCATGCTGTCACGCCGCATGCAGGAACCCCTCTGAAAACGATTCCCCAAACCCATTATGATTTATGAAAAGAGAAATGAGTTAATTGGATCCGGGTAGGGAAGACGCTGAATCCATGTACTGCTTCTTCGCCGGCCTGGAACCGGGCCAAGTCAATTCCTTTCTTCCCCCTTTTCCTGCTGCGGCACAAATGACTTGCTGATCTTGGTGAGTTCTGTCAGCCGCACGGCTACCTGATAATTGATACTGCCTTCCGGATACTTGCCTTCAGCGTCAGCCTCTCCTGCTGGCAGGCCAGTTAACAGCGTGATGGCCTGATCGACATTTTCCACGGCATAGATATGAAACTTGCCAGCCGCTGCGGCGTCGACCACATTTTTTCGCAGCATCAGGTGTTTGACATTGGCGGCAGGAATCAATACGCCTTGTGTGCCAGTCAATTCCCGTGCAGCGCAGATATCAAAAAATCCTTCGATTTTTTCATTCACGGCGCCAATTGCCTGCGCCTGGCCGAACTGATTGACTGAGCCCGTTATCGCCAATGACTGGTTGATTGGCGTATGCGCCAGATTGGAAAGCAGTGCGCATAGCTCTGCCAAGGACGCGCTATCACCATCAACCATGCCGTAAGACTGTTCGAAAGCGAGGCTGGCGGCTAGCGCCAGTGGCTGATTTTTGGCGTAGCGCGCAGCCAGGAAGGAGGACAGGATCAACACTCCTTTGGAGTGAATCGCGCCCGATAGCTTAACTTCACGCTCGATATTGATCAGATCCCCTTTTCCGAAGCGGGTGGTGGCAGTGATTCGGATCGGCTGCGCAAAGGCAAATCCACCCAGTTCGATCACCGAAAGGCCATTGACCTGCCCCGTCACCGCGCCCTGTGTATCGATCATCAGGGTGCCGCGCAGGATAGCCTCATATAGCCGGTCTCTCACTCGATCCTGCCGGCGGATCTGCGAGTCGATCGCCTGCTGGACATCACTCGCCAGCACCACATCATGGCCTGCTTCACGTGCCCAGTAATCTGCCTCGCGCAGCAAATCAGCAATGCTGCGTATGTGCGCGGAAAGTTTCTCGGAGTCGCCCACCAGGCGTGCACTGTGCTCGATCACCCTGGCGATCGCATGACGGTCATAAGGCAATAATCCCTCTTTGCGCGCCAATGTGGAGATCAATTGGGCATAGAGCAGATGGGATTCCGCATTGCGTTCGAGGGTGTCTTCAAAATCTGCAGCCACCTTGAACAGCTCGCTGAACTCGGGATCGTACTCCTGCAGCAGGTAATAGAATAAACGATCACCAAACAATACGACTTTGATATCGAGTGGAACCGGCTCTGGCTCGAGCGATACGGTACTGACGAGACTGTATAGCTGCCCCAGCGATTCAATATGAATCTTGCGCGACTGTAACGCCCGCTTCAGTCCTTCCCAGGCGAATGGCTGCATCAGCACCTTGCGCACATCCAGCAGCAGGTAGCCGCCGTTGGCTCGATGCAACGCGCCTGGCTTGATCAGCGTGAAATTGGTGACCAGTGCGCCAAACTGGGCGACATGCTCCACTCGCCCGACCAGATTGCTATAAGTCGGGTTATCCTCACTGATGATCGGCGCACCCGGTTTTTTATGGTTTGAGGCCAGTACATTGACCTGGTAATTATTAAATGTCTGATGAGTGATGATCGTCATGCCAGAGACGTTGACGGATTCCTCGGGTTTGCGGAAATCATCCACATGCATCACCATATCCTGCTGCACCGCATCGAGAAAATCGAGCACGTCGGGTAAATCAGCATAGCTCGAACGCAACTCATTGATCATGTGCTCGACGGTTAACAGCATGATATCGCGGCTAAGCTGCTTGATCCGTTCGCTCCGTTCCCGGCGGCGCTGCGGCAGATGGCTGAGCATTTTTTCCAGATGCGCCTGCAATTCGGCAATAGCCGCTTCTATCCGATCTTTTTCTGCCTGCGACAGCTTGTCGTATTCTTCCGGTGGAATCACTTCACGGTTATGGCTCGGCGCCAACGCAAATCCTTCGGGTGTACGCAGCAGCACGATCTCCTTCTTCTCGGCTTCCTCTCCTAGCTCCTTTATCTCGCGTTCCTGCTGCTCGTTATACTCCTGCTGGATCGCGCTGACCCTGCTTCGATACTCTTCACTCTCAAACTGCGCGGGAATGGCGCTGCGCAAATAATCCACCAGCCGCTCCATGTGCAGCCGCAATTCCTCTCCTCTGCCGGCGGGAAGCTTAAGCACTTTTGGTTTGTGCGGCTGGGCAAAATTATTGAGATAGCACCAATCCGACGGTTCTGCTTCCTTGCTCGCTTTGGTTTCCAGAAATTGCTGCACCAGGCTGTGCTTGCCCATACCAGGCGAGCCAAGCACAAAAAGATTGTAGCCTTCCCGGCGAATGCCCGAGCCAAAGCGCACGGCATCCATGGCGCGCGCCTGACCGATGATCTCCGTCAGATCCGCCACTTCTGCCGTCGTCTGAAATGTAAACTGATCGGGGTCACAGGATAGATATAGCCGCTGCGGTTCCAGGGGAAGAATAGTCGTCATTGTTTTTATTGGAAAAAATAAGATAGAAATAATGCCATCCTGTTTATGCCAGACTGAACAGGATGGCAACGAAGTCATCAACAAAATAGCGTGCCATTTAAAACTTACTTATTTTCATGATACTCAGCATCGACCACTTTACCTCGCGGGCCAGACCCGCTGGGACGGGGCTCACCCGAGGCTGCATGGACATCAGGAGGCGGCTCGGGTCCTTCCCAGCGGGTTTCTGCATAAGGCCTCCCTTTGGGCGCTTGGCCGGATTGCGCATAGAGCGTCGCACCTGCTTCTTTGAGCAGCTTCTTGAGCGCTTCTGCCCGCTCAGTGGCTAATGCCACCTCCTTCTTGATGAATGCTTCCTTGGTTTCACGCAACGATGCTTCAATGCGTTTCTTCAGATCATCAGTCAGTTTGTCGGCAAAGTTGGCAAGCATCTTCTCAGCTTCGTAGCAGCTTGCATCCGCCGCGTTGAGCTTTTCCGCATCCTCACGCCGTTTCTTGTCTGCTTCGGCATAGCGCGCAGCATCATCCACCATGCGTTTTTTGTCTTCTTCTGACAGCCGGGTTGATCCCGAGATATTGATGGATTGAGATTTACCACTAGCCATATCTTTTGCTGAAACGTTCAGAATACCGTTTGAATCAATGTCGAAGGTTACTTCAATCTTGGGTATTCCCCGTGGTGCGGGGGGCAGCCCCTCCAGATTGAATTCGCCCAGACTGACATTATCCGATGCCATGGGCCGTTCACCCTGAAAAACGTGAATGGTGACGCTGGTCTGCATATCGGCTGCCGTGGTAAACGTTTCAGTGCGCTTGACCGGAATAGGAGTATTACGCCCGATCAATGGTGTGGCGATCCCTCCCAGTGTTTCTACGCCCAACGTGAACGGTGTTACATCCACCAGCACGATCCCGCTCACCTCTCCTGCCAGCACCCCGGCCTGGACCGCAGCACCGGCTGCCACGCACTCCATCGGATCAACCCCCATCTCCGCCTTGCGGCCGAACAGTTCCTCGAAAAAAGCGCGCACCACTGGCATACGCGTCGGTCCACCCACGAATACTATGCGATCCACGTCGCGCGGACCAATGCCCGCATCATGCAAGGCCTGTTCGACCGGACGACGACAACGCTCGATCACCGGCCGCACCAAACGCTCAAGCTCGGTACGGTTCAAATCCAGTTCGAGATGGCGGGGCTCACCGGCTACTGAAGTCAGATAGGGCAAACTGATATGCGTGGTCACACTGCTGGTCAGTTCGATCTTGGCGGTTTCCGCCGCCTCGATCAGGCGGGTTGCTGCCTTGCGATCACCGCGGACATCCACGCCGGTCGCCATCTGGAAACGCTCCGCCAAGTGCTCGAAAATACTTTGATTCATGTCCGTGCCACCGAGCTGAGTGTCGCCACTAGTCGATTTCACTTCGAACACGCCCTTGCCGAATTCCATGATGGTGACATCCAGCGTACCCCCGCCGAAATCGATTACGACGATGCGTAATTCCTGACTCAACCGGTCCAATCCATAGGCCAATGAAGCAGCAGTGGGTTCATTGACCAGACGCACTACCTCCAGGCCGGCAATACGGCAGGCATCCTTGGTGGCAGCACGCTGATTATCGTCAAAATAAGCGGGTACTGTCACCACCACTTTTTCCACCGGTTCACCCAGAAAGGCTTCTGCATCGCGTTTGATCTTTTGTAACAGAAAGGCAGAAAGCTGCTCCGGGGTATAGTCCCGATCCCTGAGACGGATCGTTTCACGTTTGCCCATTCTGCGCTTGAAAGCAGTCACCGTTCCCTCGGCATTCGCTGCCATCTGGCGGCGCGCAGGTTCGCCGACCAGAACCTGTCCGTCACTGGTCAGTGCCACATAACTCGGAAATGCCTTGCCGCCGATGCTGATACCTTCGGCACTGGGAATAATGACGGGGCGTCCTCCACGCAAAACCGCTGCCGCCGAATTGGAAGTGCCTAGATCGATACCTATGATGGCCATATGTCCCCCTTCGTATCTAATTCAATTCACTTGATAGATGATAGATGCGCTATCTCAACATAATACTTCATCCAGCTACGTCGTGGCGCGCTTCTAGCACTCAATGACACAATAACTGTTAAGCTCCGTTCTATGTTGATCTCATATTTCTGGTTGATTTGCCGTTCGATGCCCCATTCCCATCCGCTAGAAAATGGTGACTTAAGTGGGTAACCGCATTACTCTGGATCAATGTCAAAAGAGCAAGTGCTGAGCCTCCTCTAGGCCTAATCGCCGTTTACTGCACCGCACTGGATCAAAAAAACCAAGGTTTATTTTCTATGGGTTTATTCATCCCAAGAATCGCGATTCAAGCATACCAATATAATTCTATTTCGCGTTATAAGATGTAAATAAGTCATCTAGGCTCACGTAAATGGATGACAATTATGGCAAGACCAGCAAGTGGTGAAGAGCATCTGTAATCTGCGTAATCGGGCGAACCGATCGCTTGAAGAAGAGAGGGTGCTGTTGCAGGAGGTATTTGACAATACCGGCGTTGGTGGAGTATTGGTGGTGCCGTCGTTTGCCGATAGGTTGCGCCAGAAGATGGGTGTCCCGCTTTCGCTTTCGGCCATATACCGAATGCTTGCACGCCATGGTTGGCGTAAGATTGCGCCCGATGCCACCCACCCAAAAGGAGATCTCTTAGTCCGGGAAGACTGGAAAAAAAACTCCCCGGGGTGCTGGGTCAAGCGATAGCGGAGTTTGCTGTGCCCCGCCCCATGCGGCTGATGTTTCGATTTGGCCGCATCAGCGACTGCCGTCGCGCATGGGCGCCTCGTCCAGTGCGTCCGCTAGTCAAGGCTATGCTTACCTACGAGTACACCTACGCTTATGCGACAGTCTGCCCGTTGGACGGAAAGTTTGACAGCTTGGTGTTACCTAATGTCAACACTGAGTGCATGCAAATCTTTCTTGATGAAATCGCCAGGCGCTACCCCAATGAGAATATCGTTATGGTGATGGACGGTTCTGACTGGCATCGCAGCCATTCGCTGACGTTAGCTGAGAATCTTCGCTTGCTGCTACTGCCACCTTATTCACCTGAACTCAATCCAGTCGAGCGCCTGTGGGATGAGTTGCGCGAAAAGAACTTTCATAACCGTGTATTTGACAGTATCGGCGCGCTCGAATCTCATTTAGTTGATGCACTTCGACATATGGAGGAAACTACGGATGTGGTGAAATCAATCGCCGGATTGGATAATTAATTCACTTTGTAACGCTAATTAGAATAAGGAAATGTCCCGCCACACAAGCGATCCGATAAAATTACAGCTATCTGAACATTCACCCACTTGGTGAAAAGAGGAGGATCAGCGATGGGGTTTTGGCACAAATGGTGCTTCCATTCCAAGTGGAGGCGACGGCCTACGTAACTCCACTGGTGCTCATGCTCAATGGAGGCGGCCGATCATTAGAGGACATGCGCACGCTCAAGAATGACTCTGCGCTATCCACCTTGCTGAAGTTGGGCATGCTGCCAAGCACGGATGCTGTGGGCGACTGGTTACGTCGTACCGGTGCTGGAGAGGGGTTGGCGGGTCTGTCTCGCTATCCAATCGGCGGAGCATTGCTACGCGGACTCGGCAAACCGGCATCACTGCTCATACGCTGGATGGGGATGCTTCACAAATTATCGCCGAGAAGAAAGCGGCTCACTTTACCTACAAAGGGGAACAGGGCTATATGCCGATGATTGGTCATCTGGGTGAGGCAGGTGTGGTGGTTCATGATGAATTCCGTGAAGGCACTATTGCTCCGGCCAGCAGAAATCTTGAATTCATCAAGGACTGTGAAACTCACCTGCCCAAGGGGCATCGAACCACCCATGTCCGCATGGATTCGGCGGATTACCAGGCAAATGTCCTCAACGATGTGAAGAAACTGGCAAAACCTTTGCCATTGGCGGTCGACTTGATGAGCCGGTCCTCAAGGCCATCAAAGCCATCCCTGAATCAGGCTGGAAGCATTATGCCGATTGCGCCATAGCTGAAACCATGCACAGCATGAATGGCATGCACAAGGCGTTTCGCCTGATCGTAGTCAAGTACAAATACCAGGCTGAATTGTTCGATGATCAGCCCAAGTATCACGTGATCGCCAGCAATCGGGTTGAGTCGACGGCAGACACCCTGGTCTGGTATCGAAGCTGTGGCGAAGTCTCCGAGAACGGCATCAAGGAGCTAAAAATCGGCTTTGGTATGGAATGCATGCCTTGCTGGCAGTTCGAGACGAATGCCGCCTTTTTTCGCATCGGCGTAATCGCTCATAACCTGTTCGTCCTGTTCAAGCATTCTGCACTGGGGGCAATTGGCAGCGTCATCGAGTGACAACAGGACAACAGTACGCTGGCGACTATTCCATCTACCAGGCAAGCTTGTGCGGCATGCCCGCACGCTAACGCGCAAGATCGCCGCCGAGTTCGTCGAGTTGTTCCGAGGCATCCGTATTAGAAGCTACCAATTGGCACAATCCCTCGCTCCGTAGCTGAACCGGACCGTCATTTGCTCGCTACCGCGCCTCCCGTGACAAGGGTAAGCTCATCCTTGAAGAGTTAAAATAGACCAATAACGCCAGAATTGACGATATCTGCTTGAACTCGCATCAGATACTCTGCTTTCTCCTTGTTTCCACTCTCATAAGCATCCCTTTGCATACTAAAAAAAGAGGATAAAAATCCAATCGCGGAATTTGGGCTCATCCTATTTATTTGTGGATCTAACAAAGTTAGTTACGATGAAAGATAAATCGACGTATTTCTATAAAACATAAGGAGGTAACATACAGTTTGCCGTCTTGAACTAAGCCGCTATCTCGGTGGCCATCCAACATCGTTGTCTTCATACGTTCCACCGATCCACTCTACTTGCTGCAATTAACATAGAAATCCCCAATCCTTAATCTCGGGGATATCCCCGGTTCCATTAAGGAGACGAAGATGAAAACATTACGTGAACAGATGGACGATGCCATGATATTGCGTGATTTTGCGTTGCGCACGCGCGAATCATACCTGGCAGCAGTTGGTGCGTTGGTGAAGTGACCAGATCAAAAAGATCTTAAAGGAATTCGCTTGCCTACCGATTACAATATTTCACGAAATTTTATCGTGATTACCCCAAGAAGTCTTTCCCCGCCCGAATCGCATGATCCGGCGGGGTTTATCGCAATCAGCTCGAAGTGTCAGCAAAGTACATTGATATAATAATCAAAGCCGTCAATACGCCGAATATGAATGCGATATTGATACCAAAATCTCTAAGTGTTTTAGAATCATCTTTTGTCTCTTCTACTGAACTCATATCGCTGTTACTCCTATATTATGTGTAACAGTGAAAATCATGAACCGAATCAGGGCTAACTTCATTGATCTAGGTCAACAAAATGCTAATTGTAGGTCTCAATGGCTTTAGTTGTTTAGCCCCACAAATACATTGAAAAAGCTAGGGAAGCAGTGCGGCGAAATAACTCAGTACAGAGATAGTGATATAGATGTTTGGGAATGAATGGAGCGCCAAGCACTCCATCCCACTGAGCTACCGGCGCTGTCATTTTCTCGAATAGCTATACTTCAGTTTTATAAATATGGATAAAGCCATATAAAGGTTATTGCAAAAACTGTTAGCAAACAGATCAAAAGCTCATTACATATAAACCTATAGGGTTTGATGGTGCAGGCATCTGCCAGCTCTGTACTAATTTTTTTTGCCACATCCATTTCCAGAAATCTTATACGACGATAAATTGGCCTATTTACAAACCAACGAAGGCATTCAAGTACTAACAAAATACACGTTAAACCAACTTGTATAAAAAGCTCTTCTTTTATAAGCATGTGTATTTGTTCAGAAGAAAATAACCAACCGAGCGCAACCAAATGTATGCCGGTAGATATCCAAACATTTTCAATGTACTGTTTTGTTAGAAATTTTAGCGCGTCTAACTTTCCTACATCCAAGTCCATAATAGCTACTCCTTGCCCTTTCGTTCGACAACATTCGTTACTTCATTTTGGGTACTAGCCCGAATATTTCATAAATTAACACGTGCCCTCACTTGCCTTTTGATTAATAGGAAAGATTTTGCTCAGTCGGGTGTACGAGTCACTACACCACTCTTTCTCAAGACTTCCCTATTAATCAAAATCCTGCGTGATCATCACGCGAATTTATGAAATATTCGGGCTAGTTAAGAAAAAAACACAGATTTCTTTTTTTGAAATGGTTCTGCTCAATTCATCAATCCTATGTTAGTCCGCGTTTGAGAGTCAAATACCCGCGGCATAGGTATAGTTGAAAACTTTCCTATCTGAGCTATCGGATAAGAAACAAGCAAGCATTTGCCTGCCGAATTGAATCAAGTCGCGCCCGACTTCCATTCCGAATGCCCTGCCCCTTCATTCTTCCGTTTACCCCAGAGCGCTCAGGTGACAGCGCCGTGCCGTAGCATTATTGGCGGTTTAGAATTGGGTTGGGGGAAGTAGATTTTGTGATCTCGGTATTCGATAACGCTGCAACATGAAGGATTTATAGCTGTCATATGGCTACTGCACTACTTCCTTCATCCGATTGTATGTGATATAGCTCCACGAATAGCGGCATACCTCGCGCCTCGGACAGATCGTTGTCAAGTGATATTACAGGGAATGTATTAAATTGACTTGCTCAGTTATGACTTGCTTAGAATTATAAAACAGACAATTAAATAGAGCGCGATTAGCTACTATTCTATAAATTTTAGTGTATTGCAGCTTTCTAGAATCTATACGTATAACGCAAAAAATAATCTATATCTTCGCGTTTTTGTAGCATGTTGATATGCTGCCTGATATCCTTGTTATAACGCAGGCGTACCTCGACGGCCTGCTTATTATCGATAACCCATTTGTAGCGTATCTCGGCCTGATTGACATTGTTATTGAAAGTTGGTGACAACAACCAGCCATCACCTACACGACCAAATGCAAATCCGACACTATGTTGTGGAACAATATCGATAAAATTTAAACTAACCTGGGTCGCGAAGCCATTGGCAGAACCTGACGTGCCAGTATTCATAGCGCTGCGATCCGGTACGATGGGTGCATAGCCCACCTCTCCTGAAAGCATGAATTTCATGCTTTCTGTCATCGGCCACTGTGCTGCAAGTCGGCCAACTATACCCCAGTAATCATGGACCGTACTAGCACCTACGCCTTTGCTGTGCAGAGCATCCGGCAGCCAAGTGATATCTACTGTGCGCTGCACAAGCGGTCCAACTTTTTGGGTGTTTTCAACACTGACGAAATAGGATAAGCGACTGCCATCATCTCTGAAATTAAGGGGCGGGCGGCGCACTTGGGTTGCACTCTGGGCATCGTTATACTGTGCAATAGCTGTCGTAACCCAGCCGTTTGTGGCGTTATGCCGAACCTGCACACCATCGGTCCAGGTGATATTGGTAAAAGGGCTGTCTTCACGATCAAGCGATTTTTCAGCTACACCCTTCAACAGCGCTACGCTCTGGAAACGCCCCACGCGCATCTGCCAGGCATTATTCGAATTATACTCAGCATAGATCTCGTCCAGCGTGGAATCCCCATGGCGCAAGCCATTCTCTTCTGGGATACTATTAAATATTTCGAAGTGCAGTTTGTTACCGTCTGTGGAATAGCGTCCTGCAAAACGTACTTGCATTCGCCATTGCTTATTGAATTTTGCGCCAAGTCCGACCCGGGGACGTACACGAATTTCGTGGGTTGCTGTCTCTTTTCCATCGCGATCGTCGCGATGCAATGAAAATAAGCTAGCGCGTATATCACCGTTCATTGAAAACTCAATGGCTGCAGCTGAATTGACTAAAGTCAGGCTTAGGCCAGAGAGTAGCAGCCTTGTCCATTTCTTGAAATGAAATATATGAGCTTTGAGGTGTGTCGTCAAATATGAAGTCCATATGACTAAGCGACGAGTATTTTTGCATAGTATCGCAGTGTAAATTCTGTTGGTGATAGATAATCCAGCTTTTCTTGCTTTTTGCTGCCAGCGATCACTTATCCAGTAGTATTCAGGGGCAGTCTCCTCAGTGACCACATAGAATCTTTGCCTATCATCCCTTTCAGCAAGTAAAGCTTGAACAACCATCCCGAATTCAAGCGTTATCCAACAGGATTTTTCGTCGTGATATTTCTCTAAAAAACTATCATCAGGAATCAAGTCAGGTTGGGTGCCATGCTTCTTGTAAGCTGCCGCATGTTTCCATGCAAATCAATAGGACTCCAGGTTAGTAAAGAATTTCACCATTTCGCTGCGGCGCATTTATTTGCGCAGAACAATCTTGCCGTGTACCTCCACACCATGAAACTGAAACACTTCTTTTACCAAATCAATGCCTATCGTTGTAATCTTCATATAGGATGCTCCTCTCTAGTTATGTGGTTTTCAATATCCCCACTTCGGTATTTTGATGCCGTTTAGGGTAAAGGGCGGTCCATTCTATTACTTTTGGCGCGCTATCCCGTACATTTTTACTTGTATATTAAGACCAACGATAAAATTGTTTTAGACTAGCACTGATTTCTGGGGAAGCCAGTTATACCTTAAGCCTTGAGCTTGTGAGAAGATAGGCTCCCCGCCCTCGTCATCGATATCGTGGAGTATCCAAGGTCTGTAAGCTTTGCTTCTGAACCTGAATTTGCAAGGAAGATAGATGAAGTGCCAGGGTCAGGGAACCAGAAAGCATGATAAC
>NZ_FNPQ01000068.1:0-7803 GCF_900107335.1 Nitrosomonas sp. Nm58
GAGCCGGTGGAAAATCGAATCTACCTTATATCATAGGTGCTATCGTGCTGGCCGCTGCTGGTGCTTTCTTCTTCATGCGCAGTAATAAGAATAAAACAGAAGCTGCTTAGTTTTTGTAATAGTAGTAGTGAAATTAGAACTACGCTTACATTCGATAATCTAATAAATATTAGGTTGCTCGAGTTGTCAGAACTAATAAAAAGGAGTACTTAAAATGAAAATAAAATGGACAGTACCAATTTTTAAGCGATTTTTAGCGTTAACTATAATAGTAACGGTAATGACTCTGATGCATGCCAGCCAAGTATTAGCACATGCTGCTCTGGTTAAGGCTGAACCCGCTCGTCGAGCAGTACTTTCTACAGCGCCTGCACAAGTTCGTCTCTGGTTCAATGAAGAAGTAGAGCCTGCGTATGCGTCTCTTTCGGTACTTAATGAAGATAAAAAGTCTATTACAGATAGTAAGGTAAAGATTCATTCAGAGGATCCAAAGTCTATTGTATTGGAATTACCAGAAATGCAATCAGGACGATACACCGTAAAGTTTCGGGTACTTTCCGTAGATGGTCATGTGGTTGACTCTGAATACAATTTCACAGTTGCGAATAAAGTAAAAAAAGATGATTGAGATCGTTGCTGCATTTGCGCGTTGGTCCCAGCTGGTAGCCAATCTAATAATTTTTGGTAGCTGTATTTTTCTTGCTATAGCCGGACAACAGAAAGCTGTATTCGAGAGTTCTTGGGCAATCCGATTAGAGCGTGGATTGCCATGGCTAGGTGGTATCATTCTAATTGGACTGCTGATCATTCTGGCAACAACGACAGGCGAGGCGACTGGGATTGCAGCTAATGCCTGGCGGCCTGATGCTTGGCTGGAAGTAGTGCAACAGACTCGCATGGGACAGATGTGGGCGGCTCGCACACTATTCGCGTTAGTTTTGCTAGGAGTTATTCTATACATCCGGCAGGTCTATAGAGTAAGGTGGCATTACATTTTATGTGCAGTGGCAGCTTCATTGCCACTGATTGCGGGTTCTATGGTCAGTCATTCTGCAGCAGAGGAGGCGCCCGTAATGCCAGTATTTACTTATGCGTTGCATATTCTTTTAGCAGGTATCTGGTTTGGGGCTTTACCTGCTTTTCTATTAATAGTATTCAGTAAGAAAGATCCAGACAAACCATTGGATTTGTTGAGCACTGAGAGTTTGAAGAAATTTTCGACGATAGCTTTGCCGGTAATGGTGATTATAATGGCTACTGGTCTTATCATTGCTGATCGGATGGTGGAGAAGGATTATCATGCGCTGGTTGCTAGTTCGTATGGTTGGGTATTGAACATAAAACTTACACTATTGGCGATCATTCTGATTATTGCATATCGAGCGCGTTCCAGATGGCTGCCTGCGTTCACGCAGGCTAATAATGTCGAGCGGATCCAAGGTGGTAGCCAACGACTGAGGAAATGGGTAAGTATTGAATTTATACTTGCCATTTTATTGGTATTATTTGCGACCATTTTGGCTAACACCAAGCCCGCAAAGCATGCCATGGTAGAAAACTGGCCCTATTCTTTCAGATTTTCAATTGATGCAACCTGGGATGAGCCAAATGTTCAGCTTTTATTCTGGAGTGGTGTGGCATTATTGATAATGGCGGCTGGTTCAGTGTGGTTAGGTATTAAAAATAAATGGGAAATTAAAAAGCGGGTGGGAATTCCGGCTGTTTTGACAATGGCTTCTCTTGCAATAGCCTTGCCTCCCTTAGCAGTGGATGCTTATCCGGAAACTTATCAAAGTACACCTGTTCCTTTTGATGGTATTTCCATTTCTAATGGATCGGTGTTTTTCTCTCAGAATTGTACGTCCTGCCATGGTCCGCAAGGCCAAGGTAATGGAATACTTGCTAAGACGCTGCCAAAACCACCTGCTGATTTGCTGACAGAACCACATACCGCGAGACATACCGCCGGTGATTTTTTCCATTGGCTAACGTATGGAATTGCAGAAACAGGTATGCCTGGTTTTTCTAGTAATTTATCAGAAGAGGACCGCTGGGATGTCGTCAATTATCTGCATGCCATGTCACGCGGCTATCAGGCTCGTCTGCTGAGTCCGAGGGTTGTTCCTGAGAAACCATCTATTGGTCCACCTATTTTCTCGTATTTTGCAGATGACGGTTCTAGCGGTTACCTGAAGGATTTTCGTCAGGAAAAGAATGTGATGCTAGTGTTCTTTACATGGCCAAAATCGCAAGATCGTTTACAAGAACTGAAGGCGGCCTATGATAGACTGCGTGAACTCAATACATTTATTCTGGCTGTCCCAATGAATGATCTTGATCAACAGGAAGTCATGAATATTGTAAGGGATATACCTTTTCCTGTCGTTACGGAGGGGGCTCAGGAGATCAAAAATAGTTATATTTTATATCGAAGAACACTTACTCATCCGGATATCCTTGGTGAGGGGGTCATCCCGGAGCATTCTGAGTTTTTGATAGATCGTTTTGGGTACTTGCGTGCAAGATGGATACCTAATGTGGATGAGAGTGGGTGGGCCGATATAAGTATTCTAAAACAGCAGCTAGTGCAGCTTAATAGTGAAAAGATGATTCTTCCACCACCCAGTGATCATGTGCACTAATGTTGTAAAATTGTAATAGCTTCGATTATCCTTATTTTAATTAATAATCTAGGAGAGAATGAGTGAGAAGACTAATCGTTACTTCTGTTTTATTGAGCGCAATGGTGATGATGTCACATTTTGCTTTGGCTCATACTGATGAATATTTGGCTACAGTTAAAGCGCCTCACGGTGGTCAGCTTCGTGTGGCTGGTCCTTTTCATTTAGAGTTAGTAGCCAAGGATGGTGAATTGACACTGTATATTACAGATCATGGAGATAAGCCAGTTTCAACGAGCGGTGGTCAAGGAAAAGCAAATATTCAGGTAGGGAAGGATGGAGAGAGGAAATCCGTTACATTGGAGCCGGTTTATGCCAATATAATGAAAGGAAAGGGAGACTTTCAAATTACGCCCGAAACTTCAGTTGCTGTATTTATAGCTATTCCGGAGCATGAAACCCAAGGCGCACAATTTATGCCTCAAGCACCTAAAGGAGAGAAGGAAGACCAAGACCACCATCACCATCACCATCACCATCACCATGATCATGGTGATGGTGATGCAGCCGGTAGCGATCATGAATAAACAGAAAAAATGATTTAGAGCGTTATGAATTTATAAAAGTAAAGTAAGAGTACAAAAAGGGATGATCTTTTATAGATCTATCCCTTTTATTTTTTTCTCCGCCACCACGGCAAAATTTTTAGGGTTGTGCAGAGGCCCTATACATCTAGAGTATTCTATTCCGACCCAAGCAATAGTAGAGATATATAAAGTATTTTATTGGTCTTTTATGATGTGTCGTCTTCATATAATCCTTGATTTCTCAGTGATCTGATCAACAAGATCCAGTCCTTCTATGAAGCACATGGTTTGCCTATGCCTATGTTGCATATCTTGATCGATAGAGTACAGAGTGTTGTGGGCAAGTGGAACAGTATGACTGTCACCTATATTCTTCCAATTAATGATATTGATCATACAAAAATTCAGGCAATGTCGCTCCAAACCAACGGTATTTGTGAATATTTTCATAAAGCCATTTTGCAGGAATTCTATCAGGTGACATTTCGTAAAAAGTGCTACCATGGTCTGGAAGCCTTACAAAAGAATCTGGGCAGCTGCTTCGATTATTACAATAATGAATGAGAGAACTCAACAGGGTAAAATCTGCAATGGGAAAATTCCCATGGAGATTTCACTTGACGGGAAAGAAATTTAGAATAGCAAAACTTGAAACCCAATCTAATTTGATAGATAACGTGAGTTCGGCGTAAGAAAAGCAGCAAAAAGAACCTGAATTCCTTATTATGACGAAGCTATTTTGGAAAAAGGTTTCATCACGACAGGAGTCAGGTTCTTATGGATACTATAGCGATTTTTTGTGCGATTGACGACTTTTGTTAGAGGTTTGAGCCGTGGTGGGAGCAGCGCTTGTTGGAGTTGGTGCTGAAGCGACGTCGGCGGAGAAGGGAACTGTGTCTAAGCGAAATCATGACAATCGTGGTGGGGTTTCATCTGTCGGGTTACCGGACGTTTAAGTCCTATTATCTGGGCCAGGTGTTGAGATATCAGCGGCCCTATTATCCGGGGTTAGTAAGTTACAACCGCTTTGTTGAGCTGCTGCCAGGTAGCTTGATGCCTTTGTGCTGTTTTCTGGTCAGCCGCTTTGGGCGCATAAAGTGATGGCAGAGTTTGCTGCCCGGGGAAAGGCGAGCGTGGATTGGTTTTATGGGTTCAAGTTGCACTTGGTCATCAATGACCAAGGGGAATTGCTGGGAGTGAAAATCACGGCGGGCAATATCGACGACCGTGATCTGGTACCTGAGCTGGCACACTCTTTGTTTGGGAAACTATTGGGTGACCGGGGTTACATCTCTCAGCCGCTCTTTGAGCAACTCTGGGAGCAAGGCGTACTGCTCGTTACCAAGGTGCGTAAGAACATGAAAAACAAACTATTGCCATTGTTTGACAAACTCTTGTTGCGTAAACGCTCGATCATTGAGACTGTCAACGATCAATTGAAAAACATCTCACAAATCGAACATTCCCGCCATCGCAGCCCATTTAACTTCTCTGTTAATTTGATAGCCGGACTAGTGGCTTACACCTTCCGCGAGAAGAAGCCTTCCCTTAATATTAGATTTTCTCAGGTTCTTCCAGCCGTGGTGTGATGATTTTAATGTCGAGTTCACGTTAGATACCCAGTCAATTTCGGTAACTGTATGATTTTATCTGAGCTAGTGCACATGATAGACTTTAATTTCAACATAATGCACACGCTATTTTGCATGACTAATTCCAAGTGGGCGAGGGAAATACAGTTGCGAGGAAAGTATCCATGAGAATTGCGGTGTTCAGTGTAAAACCTTATGATCATTCCTTTCTGGAAAAAGCAAATGAAGAGCATCAGCATGAGCTGGTTTTTTTTGAAACTCATCTGAGCCAGGCGACAGTAGCTTTAGCAAATGGCTTTCCGGCCGTATGTGTCTTTGTCAACGATCAACTCGATGCACCGGTGCTGCAAGCACTAGCACTAGGTGGAACCGCCATTATTGCTTTACGGTGTGCTGGATTCAACAATGTTGATCTGAGAGCAGCACAAGCACACCAGATCTTGGTGGTTCGGGTTCCAGCTTATTCGCCTCACGCTGTCGCTGAACATACTGTTGCTTTGATCCTGACGCTCAATCGCCAGATACATCGTGCGTATAACCGGGTGCGGGAAGGTAATTTTGCATTAGATGGCCTATTAGGCTTTGATTTGCATGGCTTGACCCTTGGCATTATTGGCACCGGCAAGATAGGGTTCGAGGTTGCTAAAATTATGAGTGGCTTTGGTTGCCAAGTCGTAGGCTATGATCTTACACCTCATCCGGACAGCAAGCAGATTGGGATTCAATATGTTGAGCTTGATGACATATTCGCCTTGGCAGACATTCTTACTTTGCATTGCCCATTGACACCGCAAACACATCACATTATTGATACGCAGGCAGTCCACAAGATGAAGACAGGTGTGATGCTCATTAACACGAGCCGTGGTGCTGTAATTGATACGCTCGCTGTGGTCAATGGATTGAAATCAGGTAAGATCGGTTATCTGGGCCTTGACGTATATGAAGAAGAAGAAGGGCTGTTTTTTGAAGATTTGTCCAATATAGTTCTCCAGGACGACATATTTGCACGATTACTCACTTTCCCAAACGTTGTTATAACTGGCCATCAGGCCTTCTTCACACGAAATGCATTGGAAAAGATTGCACACACCACACTGACAAACATCGCAGAATTTCAGAAACTTGGACAGTGTAGCAATCAAATTACGATCTGAGGGATCACAACGAAAATAAGCAAGCCGAGCTTAAAGTGTATTGTTAGAAAATCAAAAATCTGCTCTGACAGTTATCAAGTTGACCAGATATCTGCCAGATTGGATCTAATTCCAGTATTTGTGAGTAAATTAGGATGAAAAAATAAAGTTTTCTGCAGCTAAATTTACGCTGGTAAGCCCTACCAGGGTGACTGTGCCATGCCCTTCGACTGTAATTGTCGTATCACTTCCATCGTCATTGATATCGAGATCGTCGAATGAATCCACGCCAGTTGCACTGAGTTCGATTTTGTCTCTATCCGATTGGCGAAAATCGTAAATGAAATCGTTTCCAAAGTGACCATTGAAGACGAAGATATCAGCCCCACCAGCTGTGGGGCTGATTAAAACTGAATCGTCATTACTATCGAAAATGTTACGTAAGTTGTTCACAATGTCATTGAGACTGTCGAACTCAAATTCGCTTCCACCTGATTGCAGGAAAGCGTTAATTTGATTGACTCCAAATGTATCAATAACTGAAGCAATGAAGTCAGAGATATCGGTGTCATTCGATATGAGATTTTTGGCATCGCCATACATGTGATCTGTTGCGTTGCTGCCACTGATCAAACGATCATTGCCGGCTTCGACAGACTCGCTCATGTTTCTAGCATCACCGTAGAGATGATTAATGACAATTCCAGTGCCATCGTTGTTACTTCCCCATAACGTGTCATTACCGCCTTTAGAATGATCGAACATATTAACCGCATCGCCGACAAGAACATTAACAAGAGTCCCGTCACTGTTGATGCCACCCCGCAACGTGTCATTGCCACCTTTAGAAGAACCTAACATCATGGCAGCGTCACCGGCTAACCCCTCAACAAGAATTCCACCATCGTTGTTGCCGCCCTGCAACTTGTCATTGCCGCCTTTAGAAGATTCCAGCATCATAGCAGCGTCACCGGCTAGCCCCTCAACAAGAATTCCACCATCGTTGTTACCGCCCTGCAACTTGTCATTGCCACCTTTAGAAGATTCCAGCATCAGAGCAGCATCACCGAATAGACCATTAATAAGAATCTTGCCACTGTTGTTACCGCCCTGCAAAGTGTCATTGCCGCCTGTGGAGGAGCCGTGCATCATGGTCGCGTCACCGGCTAGACCGTTAATAAGAATTCCACCACTGTTGTCACCGCCCTGCAATGTGTCATTGCCACCTTTAGAGGAATCGAACATTTCAGCAGCATCACCAACTAGGTCGTTAATAAGGTTTCCACTGCTATTGTCACCCCCCTGCAACGTGTCATGGCCCCCATTGGAGCGATCGTACATGAATACAGCATCACCAAAAATTATGTTGATGGAATCATTATCTGTGCCAATCAATGTTTGATTTTTGCCACTTTTATTCCTAGTAAGGCTAAAACCTCCGCTGAGATCACCTATAAGTATTGTTGTCATTTAACTTATCTCCATATTAATTAATATACATTCGTAATCTTTCTCAAATTCTTTCCCTCGCCGTCTCTTCGGTTGTCTTATTCTGCTTGCTTCTCACAATCCGGCGCTGATGAGCTTCTTACTTAAAGAAATATAAAGAGCGGGGAGACTCATGGGGATTTAAAGGGAAAGAGACTTTTTCCCGCAAACTTTATTATCGACACGAATTTTTAAGAGCTTTAGTTTAAATTGAAGTGTCTGAGAGGCGGCTGGACCTTCGGGGCCAGATAGCAGATTGCCTAATCTCAGCCAGTGAACTATTGAGTCGGTCCTGCAAAATGCCTAAGATCCTCATGAATTCTCCGTTTCAGGGAAGAAATTCACTTCCTAAACTCTCAAGAATTCATAATATCCGCAT
>NZ_FNPQ01000050.1:0-14200 GCF_900107335.1 Nitrosomonas sp. Nm58
ATGCCGGCGGCTGTGGAAAAATTGTGAACGCAAACTCAACACCAGCCTACAGTTCGTCCATCTTGCTTTCTTGGCATTGTTACTGCAAAGATTTTGAACAGACTCTTAGAGCCAGCGAAGGTATCTAGGGTGCGTTCCGATTTAGGTTCGATGGATGTGGGGGTGAGACCGCTACGTACCCGATCGCACGGTTTTCTGGCTACCTGGCAAGGCTAATGCGGCTGGCGCTAAAGATTCCTTGATCGCGTATCAGTACTTTTGAGCTCGCATGAAGCTTGGGTACATAATTTTGTAAAAATGGTTGTTTATATTTCCTGTGTTTCAATATCAATACATCAGCCATAGCGTCGAGATTGGATAATATCACTATCAACCCTATAAAAACTGGATCAACGCATTGTTGGTAACGCAGTATCTATCATGCGAAATAGCCAAATTATCTACCATGCCGGTTGACATACCGGTCACTTACTCATAACCACTAAAGCTTTGGGCTAATCAGATAATGATTTATTCTTCCGTGAAAACCGATCGCTCATTTCAACAAAATGGAACGCTCATTGATATTCCTTCACCCAAAAAGGTGTCAATTATTTTCAATCCTATCTCCAGCGCGGGCAATACAGAAACGCTAGCCTATGAATTTGGGAAATTCCTGACTCATCATGGCATTGATGTGGAAGCCTGCGAATCAGAGAAAAAGATGAAATCTTACAAGCGCATCGCGGCTGACATTGCTATGCGTGATCTGTTGGTGGTGGTCGGAGGCGATGGAACAGTCAGAAAACTGTTGCCTTTACTTAGTAAAACGGATACTCCCGTTTACGTGGTTCCCGGTGGAAATGAATCGCTATTTGCGCGCTCGTATGGGATGAGTGCAAATGCAGAGGACCTGCTCCAAGCGGTCGTTCACGGGAAATGTCTGGAACAGTTTTATGGTCTGATCAGCGGCAACGGGATCCAGGGAGGGAAGCCTTTTTTCATTATGGCCTCGATGGGGTTTGATTCACTGACAATCAAGCAGATTGGTAAACGAAAAGGGCCGATCAATGATTCGACTTATGTTTGGTGCGGGTTAAGCGCTCTGGTTTCGCTGCACCATCCTACCGTGACGATTTCCATTGAGGGACAGACGGTCATTGATCACAAATCAGGATATATCATTGTGGCCAACAGTCCAGCTTATGCAAGAAATTTACAGCTTGTTCCTGGCGCTAGTCCATCTGTAAATGAGCTGGTCATTGGTTTTTTACCTGGGGCGCGACGCCAACATGAATTGATCAAAACATTGAGGATGCTTCAGCATAAGCCAGCAGGGCTTCCCTTGCAGTATTTTTCAGGAAGAAACATATCGCTTACCTTACACGCACCATCCTATCCTTTGCAGGTGGATGGTGATTATTTTCGTAACCGCGATATCGAGGCGGGCAGTACAATAAAATTTAGCATCAGCCCAAAGCCGATCCGAGTACTGATTCAACCGTGTCTGTATATGGCAACGTGACGGATGATGATGCTGAACAGGGGGGAGGATATGTTGATGGAGTCAATTTTAAATGGGCCGCAAGCAAAGACCGGCTATTCCTTGAGCTTGATATTGATCTGACCGTCGGTCACTTGAATGTCTTCAACGCCTTCCGAGAAAGATTTCCAGAATCCCGGATCGACCCCAAATTCACTGACCAGATCGATATTTTTCATGCCACCCAGCCAGGCATTTGGGATGGGAATGCCCATGATGCTGACGCCTTTGAGGACGATGACCGGTTTGTCATGCTGGTAGGCCATGCCGATGCCGGCATTTAAACGGAGTGTTTTACCACCCAGTACCGGAAAATCTTCTTCAAGTGGAATGAGCAGTTTTGCACTGACGAGATTATCAGCAAGATCAATGGCCAGTTTTTGTGCGAGATCAGTATTTTTTGCGAGTAGTGCATTCAGCTCGCGTTCAGTGAAATTGATTTCGTGTGGAGCATTTTCTTCGGAGTAAGGTTCTGGTTTCAGGAATCCGTCTTTGTCGATTTCATCACTTTCTTTTTTATTCATAGGGCGCGATGAGAATTCAGGTTCATAACCGAGGGCATGCAGTTTGGCTTTGAGAGTCTCCTCTTCTTTGGTACTCAGTACTACCGGAGTAAATGACGTGGTGAAAATATAGGTTTTGAGTACCCAGTAGGTACTAGCTATGGTGATTACCATGGTGAGCAGAACGATCAGCAGTACATGGCCCCAGTGCATATGAGTCGTTCTTTTGTCGGTGTTTTCAGTAGGATTCATATTTTTGAGTAAGGATTAGCGTCGCCCGTCATACCACATCGATAACCATTTTTTGTCATGGAGCGATCGGTGGGGATGGAGAATAAGACGCACAAACTGCCCAAAGACTTCTCGTCCGCTATAGAGTTTAATTTTTCTTGCAGATGTTTCAAGTGGATGAGCTGTCAGAATCGTGAATTTGAGATGATGGGCTCGGCCCCACTTCTTGAGTTTCTGACTGAATTCAATTTCCTCGGCTGCATAGAGTTCCAGATTGAAGCCGCCTATTTCTCGGAATGCCCTGCTGTTACATACCATCAATGCACCTGCGGCCCAGCCAAATAAAACGGATAGTATTGTCCAAAGCTTTAATATTGCGCTTGCCCACCAAGGCAGGCCAGGCATTAGCAAGGTGCCGCCAGCACCGACATGCTTGCCTTCCTTGATTAACCGGAAGATATCGGCTAATAATCCTGCGCTCAGTAAACAATCTGCATCCAGAAATATCAGCCATTCTCCCGTGGCAGCCGTAGCTCCTGCGCTGCGAGCACGGGCAATATGGTTGATGGGTTCAAAAATGACGCGCGCACCTGCCTGTTTTGCCAGATGAGCCGTGTTGTCGGTAGAATTGTTATCGACCACGATGATTTCATGGGTGAAATCAACATCCCGGTTGGCGGCGATTGCTTCGGTCACGGACTGTAAACATCGCCCGATCAAACGTTCTTCGTTGTAAGCTGGGATAATGAGCGAAATATGCATGAAAAATAGATTCTTGTCGATATAAGTGGATGTTCAGACCAGCTTGATGATATCAAGTTTTAACAATACGTTTTTTTATTAAATTAATTCGCATAAAAGTTATGATTTGGAAACCCAATGTTACGGTTGCAGCCATTATCGAGCAAGATGGCAAATATCTCCTAGTGGAGGAAGATCAGCAGGATCTGGGCGTGCAACTCAATCAGCCTGCCGGCCATCTGGAACCTAATGAATCCATTATTCAGGCGAGCATCCGGGAAGTTCTGGAAGAAACGGCTTATACCTTTATTCCCCAATGGCTGGTGGGTATATATCACTGGCATTCTCCGGCTAGTGATACGACTTTTCTGCGTTTCGCGCTGTCCGGTATTGTGACCGGCTTTGATCCGGATCGGACGCTAGATGACGGAATTTTGCGTGCCGCCTGGTTTGATCTGCATGAGATTCGTGGACGAAGAGCCTGCCATCGCAGCCCGCTCGTCATGCAATGCATCGAGGATTATTTGGTCGGAAAACGCTATCCTCTGGAAATTCTTACACATTACGATTGAGACCATGAAAAAACAGCGTGTCATAGTGGGGATGTCCGGTGGGGTAGATTCCTCTGTTGCCGCCTTATTATTGAAAGAACAGGGTTACGAGGTCATCGGTTTATTCATGAAGAACTGGGAGGACGATGATACCGATGAATACTGTTCTTCCCGCCAAGATTTCATTGATGCGGTATCAGTAGCTGATGTGATCGATATTCCACTTGAAGTCATCAATTTCTCGGCTGAGTATAAAGAACGCGTGTTCAATTTGTTTCTTGCCGAATATAAGGCCGGGCGAACACCTAATCCGGATGTATTATGCAATGCCGAAATCAAGTTTAAGGCTTTTCTCGATCATGCGATCACCCTCGGTGCAGATTTTATAGCCACGGGTCACTATGCGCAGGTACGTCGAGTCAATGATTCATATCAGTTATTAAAAGGCGAGGATGGCAACAAGGATCAGAGTTATTTTCTCTATCGTTTAAACCAGCAACAACTGGCAAAAGCGCTCTTTCCCATCGGCCATCTCTACAAGTATGAGGTGCGTCAAATCGCACTTGCACACAAACTACCGAATTTTTCCAAAAAGGACAGCACCGGTATCTGTTTCATTGGAGAGCGTCCCTTCCGCGAATTTCTCAATCGGTATTTACCCCATGAACCTGGAGAAATCCAGACGCCGGAAGGGAAGGTGGTCGGCAAACATATCGGTCTGATGTATTACACCATTGGACAACGGCAGGGGTTAGGTATTGGCGGAACCAAAGATGGCAATGAACAGCCGTGGTTTGTTGCAGGCAAGGATATCGCAAAAAATATGCTGATCGTGGTGCAGGGGCATGACCATCCGGCATTGCTCCGTTCCACATTATCAGCTACCGATCTATCCTGGATCAGTGGCAAGGCACCCCATTGCAACTGGGTGTATGCAGCCAAAACCCGTTATCGCCAAACTGATGCGCCTTGTGCTATTGCACATGTAGATCAAGGGAACTGCCAGATTGACTTTGCCCAGCCGCAATGGGCAGTGACACCGGGGCAGTCGGTTGTGGTCTATGAAAGTAAGGTGTGTCTCGGTGGGGGGGTGATTACTGGCAGCAAATGATCTGAGAGTTTGTTTTCACAATCCCTGTGTTCTGACGGTATTCAACGGGCGTAATCTCTTGGTGCCGTACTGATGAAGGATTCACGTTGTTCCAGTTTGTCAATCAGCTTTGTGAGATTGGGATAAGATTTGCGCCACTCAATCTGTGGGAAGCGAAAGGCTAAATAGCCCGTTGCGCAGCCTAGGGCGACATCAGCCAGCGTTATAGTTTTACCCTCGCACCAATCATTGCCGCCTAATTCCATTGCAGCGGCGGCCAAACCCAGATCAATTTTCTTGTGTTGGCGGGCTATCCATTCCGGGCTTTGCTGGGTATCAGGGCGTTTGCGTTCCAGAAAGATAGTTGCGGTTGCATCACAAATACCGTCTGCGAGTGCTTCCCAACGCTTTACTCGCCAACGCGCGGATCCAGATTCAGGAATAAGGCGAGAAGCTTGAATAGCACCTTCCAAATCATCTAAATATTCTGCAATCACACGTGAATCAAACAGGGTTTTGCCATCATTCATGATCAGGACAGGTACTTTACCCAGCGGATTGTGATTGGCAACATGGGTATCGGTATTCCAGGGAATATCTACATCAAACTCATGTCTGATGTTTTTTTCAGCCAGAATAATACGGATTTTGCGTACATATGGGCAGGTCAATGATCCGATAAGCTTCATGATGCTACCTTTGGCAATGCTTGAAGCGCTGATTATACGTATCTGTGTCATTCATGGGTATAACGAGCTATGATAAAATAACAATAAAAACAAGGACACAGAAAAAATGAGTTTTGCCCCTATTTACGCGCTTTCTCCTCTGGATGGTCGATATCACAATAAGGTTGCGGATTTGCGGCCCTATTTCAGTGAATTTGCATTGATTCGCTATCGGGTGCAGGTAGAAATTGAATGGCTTAAGGCATTAAGTAACGAACCGCTTATCGCTGAGGTACCTGCCTTTTCTGCTGCTACGATGGCACAACTGGATAATCTGGCAGAGAATTTTTCCATCGCTGATGCGGAGGCGGTTAAAGCGATCGAAATGCGTACCAACCACGATGTCAAAGCAGTTGAATACTGGCTGAAAGAGTCTCTGGCAGGAAATGCTGAAATTACCCGAGTAGCCGAATTCATTCATTTTGCATGCACTTCAGAGGATATCAATAATCTCTCGTATGGCATGATGCTTCAAGCCAGTCGAAATCAGGTGATGTTGCCAATGCTCAAAGAGATGATCGGCAGCCTTACGCAATTGGCACATCAACTGACGGATGTTCCCATGCTTGCACGTACGCATGGCCAACCTGCTACGCCCACGACGATGGGTAAGGAGATTGCCAATGTGGTGTATCGTCTGCAACGTGGTTATGAACAGCTGGCGAAGGTAGCCATTCTAGGCAAAATCAATGGTGCGGTGGGCAATTACAATGCGCATACGATCGCTTACCCCGATCTTGACTGGGAAAAATTCGCCCGGGATTTTGTTGAGAAACTAGATCTGGTTTTTAATCCCTACACTACCCAGATTGAACCGCACGACACCATCGCTGAACTGTTTGATGCCTATGCGCGTGTCAACACGATATTGCTCGATATGGATCGCGATATCTGGGGATATATTTCACTGGGTTATTTCAGGCAGAAAACCAAGGATGGAGAAGTGGGGTCATCCACTATGCCGCACAAGGTGAATCCAATCGATTTTGAGAACTCGGAGGGTAATCTGGGGATAGCCAATGCGCTACTTAGGCATCTGAGTGATAAGCTGCCCGTATCTCGCTGGCAGCGCGATTTAACCGATTCTACGGTGCTGCGCAACATGGGCGTGGTCCTTGGTTATACGTTGTTAGCTTATGATTCCTGCATGAGAGGGCTGAGTAAGTTAGAGATTAATTCCGCACGATTGCAGCAAGATTTACAGGATTCCTGGGAGGTACTGGCTGAACCTATTCAAACGGTCATGCGCCGTTATGGAGTAACTAATCCCTACGAGCAACTTAAAGCGCTGACGCGTGGGAAGGCGAATATTACTCAGGAAACCTTGCATCAATTCATTGCCAATCTTGCTATTCCTGAGGCTGATAAGAAGCGCCTATTGGAATTAACTCCGCAGAATTACACAGGATTAGCAACGAGCCTGGCTGCAAAAATCGGCAGCTAGTGATCACTATTTTCCATCAATACTTCAGTGTATTAGGAATAATGTTGTGGCAAATTTTCTTGTGATTAAGTGACTTTTTAATGTTTAAATGAGTTGAATGGGTTGATATTGGAATAACTATCCCAATATAACAAATCAAAAATGGGAGGTGAGTATGCAAGAATCAAATAAATCGCAATCAGATGAACAGGAGTTGATATCGGTGAGTGGTGAAATGAGTGAATTTGAAGCTTCCAAAGATAAAAGCACTAATGAGACCGAACCACAAGTTGAAATAACGCCTAGTCTTGAACAATTATTGAAAGAAGCCGAATTAAGAGCAGCTGAGCATCACGATGCTTGGCTGCGTGCTAAAGCTGAAGCTGAAAATATCCGTAAGCGTGCTCAGTCAGATATTGCTAATGCGCATAAATATGCAATTGAAAAATTTTCTACTGAATTGTTGGCAGTCATGGACAGTCTCGATGCTGCGTTGGCAGTCGAGAATGCCACACTGGAAAATTTTAAAAGTGGCGTGGAATTGACACAAAAGCAGCTGATTGCTGTTTTCGAAAAATTTAATATTAAAGTCGTCAATCCAGAGGGTGAGAAATTCGATCCTCATCAGCATCAGGCGATGTGTATGGTGGAATCAGATCTTCCTCCGAATACGGTTACGCAGGTATTGCAGCGGGGATATATGCTGCATGATCGGGTAATTCGTCCGGCGATGGTAGCGGTTTCAAAAGCCAAAGAGACTTGAAATTTCAGCAGGAATCTCCACTTCCAGATATTAGATAAATTCTTAGTTTTAACCTTTTAAAGGATCGAGCAAGTATGTCAAAAATAATCGGTATCGACTTGGGTACCACCAATTCTTGTGTAGCAGTGATGGAGAATGGTAAACCCAAGGTCATTGAAAATTCGGAAGGCGCGCGGACAACCCCTTCTATCGTAGCGTACACGGATGAGAGTGAAATCTTGGTAGGTGCTTCTGCTAAACGGCAAGCTGTGACCAATCCAAAGAATACCTTGTTTGCTGTCAAACGGCTTATTGGCCGCCGCTTTGACGAAGATATGGTGCAGAAAGATATTAAGATGGTGCCTTACAGTATTGTTCGTGCGGACAATAATGATGCCTGGGTGGAAGTGCGTGGAAGAAAAATTGCGCCTCCTGAGATTTCAGCACAAGTGTTGATAAAAATGAAGAAAACTGCTGAGGATTACCTGGGAGAGCCGGTAACGGAGGCAGTGATTACGGTGCCTGCCTACTTTAATGATTCGCAACGTCAGGCGACCAAGGATGCAGGCCGGATTGCTGGGTTGGAAGTCAAACGCATTATCAACGAGCCAACTGCTGCTGCGCTGGCTTTTGGAATGGATAAAAAAGAAGGTGATCGCAAGATTGCGGTATACGATTTGGGTGGTGGTACTTTCGATATCTCCATTATCGAAATTGCAGAAGTGGAAGGAGAACATCAATTTGAGGTGCTTGCTACCAATGGGGATACATTTCTGGGGGGGGAGGATTTTGACTCACGTGTAATCGAGTATCTGGTCGATGAATTCAAGAAAGAAAGTGGTATCGACCTGAAAAAAGACATGCTTGCGCTGCAACGTTTGAAAGACGCGGCGGAGAAAGCCAAAATTGAGCTGTCATCTAGTCAACAGACAGAAGTCAATCTACCTTATATTACGGCGGATGCTTCGGGGCCGAAGCATCTCGCCGTAAAGATTACCCGTGCCAAATTGGAAAGCCTGGTTGAAGAGTTAATTGAACGGACGATTGAACCATGTCGCATAGCGATCAAAGATGCAGGCTTAGCCTTTTCCGATATTAATGATGTCATTCTGGTGGGTGGGCAAACCCGTATGCCCAAAGTACAGGACAAAGTCAAAGAGATTTTCGGCAAGGAACCGCGCAAAGACGTCAACCCCGATGAAGCTGTTGCAATCGGAGCGGCTATTCAGGGTGGCGTCTTGAAAGGCGATGTCAAAGATGTATTGTTATTGGATGTGACGCCCTTGTCGCTGGGCATTGAGACCTTGGGTGGTGTCATGACTAAGCTGATCCAAAAGAATACGACTATCCCGACCAAAGCGCAGCAGGTGTTTTCAACGGCGGATGATAATCAGACCGCAGTGACTATCCATGTGTTGCAAGGTGAACGGGAAGTGGCGTCCGGTAATAAAAGCTTGGGGCAATTTAACCTGACAGATATTCCGTCTGCACCCCGTGGCATGCCGCAGATTGAGGTAACTTTTGATATTGATGCAAACGGTATATTGCATGTGTCAGCTAAAGACAAAGCGACCGGTAAGGAAAATAAGATCAAGATCCAGGCAAGCTCAGGTTTGGCGGAAGATGAAATTCAACGCATGGTCAAGGATGCTGAAGCCCATGCTGAAGAAGATAAGAAAGCGCTGGAGCTTGTCAATAGCCGCAATCAATGTGATGCCATGATTCACTCAATCAGAAAATCATTGGCAGAATATGGCGATAAACTGGCGGCAGATGAAAAAGCAAAAATCGAAGCTGCGCTGAAAGATGCGGAAGAGGCCCTTAAATCGAATGACAAGGATACGATTGAGGCAAAAACCCAGGCACTGACCGAAGCTTCCCAAAAACTGGCAGAAAAGATTTATTCACAGGAGCAGGCGCAATCAGCGCAATCAGCGCAATCGAGCGCTGAATCAGCTTCCTCTAAGAAAGAGGAGAAGACAGTAGAAGGTGAAGTGGTCGACGCTGAATTTGAAGAAGTGAAAAACAAGAAATAATTTTTTCTAGTTCGTTGTATGGGTGCCAAGGCGCAGAGATGCAAGGATATAAAAAGGATTCCTTGCCTGCTCTGCGTTTTGGTGTTTATCAGAATATTTTAATTTTTAAATCAGAACTAAATCTGGATTCCAATAAATGTAGCAAAATGATCATCCAATTAATTTTGCTGCTTTGATTATTTCCTGATAGTCGGAAACTTTTATGAGCAAACGCGATTACTATGAAGTTCTTGGTGTCAGCAGAGATGCTGACGAAAGTGAGATTAAAAAAGCTTATCGTAAGCTAGCCATGAAATATCATCCAGACCGGAATGCTGGCGATGCCAAGGCTGAGGAGCGTTTTAAAGAAGTCAAAGAAGCCTATGAGATACTGTCTGATTCCAGTAAACGGCCGGCATATGATCAGTATGGTCATGCGGGAGTAGATGCCAGTGCAGCGGGAGCGGGAGCGCATGGGTTTGGTGATGCATTCAGCGATATTTTCAGTGATATTTTTGGTATGCGTGGTGGTGGCGGAGGGCGATCCAATGTTCATCGCGGCGCTGATTTACGTTATAACCTGGAAGTTACCTTGGAGCAAGCCGCTCGCGGTGCTGAAACCAAGATTCGGATTCCTACCATGGTGGTTTGTGATACTTGTCATGGTGATGGCGCCAAGCCCGGGACTTCACCTAAAACCTGTACGACGTGCGATGGACATGGCCAGGTCAGAATGCAGCAAGGCTTTTTCTCCATTCAGCAAACATGTCCTAAATGCCATGGTAGTGGCAGAATCATTGCTACCCCGTGCTCATCGTGTCATGGAGCGGGCAGAATTAAGCAGCATAAGACCCTGAATGTTAAAATTCCAGTCGGTGTTGATGAAGGTGATCGCATTCGGATATCTGGTGAAGGCGAAGCAGGAATCAATGGTGGTCCGCCAGGGGATCTGTATGTTGTGATCCATTTATCCAGTCACTCCGTGTTCCAGCGAGATGGCAATAATTTGCACTGTGAGATACCTATCAGCTTTACGACAGCAGCACTGGGTGGGGAAATTGAGGTTCCTACACTAGAAGGCCACGCAAAAATCAAGATTTCTTCGGAAACTCAGACTGGAAAGATCTTCCGATTGCGAGGCAAGGGAATAAAAGGTGTGCGCAGCCATGCCGCGGGCGATCTCTTATGTCATGTGGTGGTGGAGACACCCGTCAATCTGACATCACGACAGAAGGAATTACTGCAAGAACTGGAGGAGATTAGCCAAAAGGATAATTCTCGCCATAGTCCCCGGGCAAAATCATGGATGGAAAAAGCGCGTGAATTTTTTTCAGAATGAAACGAGTATATCGATCATCCTGATTTTTTGTGTTTTGCGTGCCTTATTTCATCATTAATTGGCGATGGATTGGGTAGTCTCTGGTTTATTAAGAGATAATTGACTATGTCATAGACAATTTGAATATCTTGCGAGGGATACTGAAATCGAGTGCGTAAGATGCAATGAGAGATGTTTCTTTATATGATTGCTTGCGCTAAATAACTGTTTCCATAATATCCTATTCCAATGAGTTACTTCGCTTGCAGTATTAAAGTGAGCAACTCTCAATTATTAGAAGTGGCATAGCTTTTTATCCTTGATTTTGCGGAGTAGCTACAAAATTGGAATATATGCAGAAATACCCGAGATGGCTATTATTTGCTGTAACGGTCAGTATATTTTTTATTGCTTCGCATTCTGATAATCTTCAAGCTAATAATTTAATAAATTATTTTAGGAATAGCAGGGTAGAGTTTGGTGGTTGGATTAATGGTGGCGCAACTTTTAATCCCAGTCAGACTAATGGATATAATGGCCCTGTCATTTTTACTGATCAAGCCAATCAGTTTCAGCTCAATCAATTTAACCTGTTTATGCGGCGTTCAGTGGTATCAATGGGCGATGCGTGGGACTTTGGTGGTCGCGTCGACTTCATGTTTGGAACGGACGCTATTTTTACTCAAGCTTTCGGTGTGCCAGCTTTTGATGTGAATACTGGAGAACCCTTGGATAGAAGTAATTGGGATATCAATTTGTGTTGCTCTTCGACACGCACCTACGGTATTGCACTTCCGCAAACTTACTTAGAAGCATATGCACCTATTGGAAATGGACTCAATGTCAAAATTGGCCATTTCTATTCCCCAACCGGCTTTGAGACAGTTCCCGCGCCTGAAAACTTTTTTTATTCGCGAACTTATACTTTAAATGTTGGTGAGCCCTTTACACATACTGGTGTGCAAACAAACTACACAATCAATAACAACTGGGCAGTTTCCGGAAGTGTTATTACTGGTAGTGCTAATGGAGGCTGGGATGGAGGGTGGGATAAGCAGTTAGGTAACTGGGGCGGCATTGCCGGCATTACCTGGACCAGCGATGATCATGCAACTTCACTCAATGTTACAGGCACTTATAGTAAGACTTCCACGCGGAGTAACGAACCATGGGGGATGTATAATATCGTGCTGCAACATAGAATCACGCCTAAAACTCTTTTAGTTCTTCATCATGTTCATGGCTATGCAGGTGGAGTTTTATTGAATAATCTTAAGTATGCTAATGTAACAAAGAATGCCGAATGGATAAGTTTCATTACACACTTGTACCATGATCTTACGGACAATTTGTCCGTAGGTATTCGGGGTGAATGGTTTCGTGACAGGGATGGTTTTCGTAATCCATCACCTTCCCGGATAGCAGCTGCTACCAATATTGTTAATGGGGCAGCAGTCAGTTTTGCAGGCGATATTAACAGTGTAACCATTACACCTGCTGATTATTATTCAGTCACTGTTGGAATGAACTGGAAGGCGGCTAAAGCTCTGAAGCTTAAATGGGAGCCAATAAGGAAACTTAATATTCGCCCTAACATACGCTATGATAGGATCGATGCTTATAAGGCAGCTGCTTATAGGCCTTTTGCTGGTAACAAGGATCAGATCCTGTTCTCACTTGATTTTTTACTACCCTTTTGACGACTATTTCCTTCTGATTGAGGATATATCCATTAGGGAAATAGGGTATTTTAGAAGTATTCTAGTATTTGATTCTTAAAGCTATGAAGCAAGCCATGATACCGATCAGCTGTTGGTATCAGGCTCATGTTACTTTTTGAAGTTTTTTGGCAGCTTTAATGGGTTTGCTGCCTTTTCTTTTACTGAGCCGGAATTGTGCTTGTCTGCGTCAGGTCCGTATAATGATGCTCTTTCTGCTCTTCCGCCATTTTGCGATGAATAGACGCTTCTTTTAAATTCTCTTTTAATGAATTCTTATAATAGCGAATGTTGGCAGATGTATGAGATTTAAGATCTTGACCCTTCCTTCCATAATAATAGCTGTGATCTTCATACTCCTGGAGCAGCTTCTTCTGCTCTTTTAATTTCGCTTGCATCTCTTTAGCTATATTTTCATAATGTTGTGCTAGAGCATCATGATTGCTGTGGTCTACGGCAATCCGATGAGTATTATGAATTTCGTTATTTCGAACGCTTCCGACAGGATTCATTTGCGCGCAAGCGGACAAAAAGCTAAGCATTAGTCCAGCTAATAAAAGGGATCTTGCTTTCATAATGATGCCTCCATTAAATAACTCGAGTTTCACTCCTTTCTGCCTTTAAAAATTATTGTTTAGTTGGCTTATTAAGAATAACCATATTATGAATACGTTCTCTTTGGGAAACATATTCATATTAAATTTGCTATTTAAGCGTGATGCACTATCTTGTCATCTAGAATCAGTTATAACAAGACTACCAATAATAAGGTTATTATTTTTAATATATTAACCCTATTTCCTTCATTTGATTCCGGTTAACTTAACTCTTGATACTAATAATATCTACTAAATATATAAAAAATAAGTACCAATAGATGAACTGTATTGTTGATAATATGGATACAATAAAATGATATAAGATTTATATTAAATTGAATATATGACAAAGTATGAGCGATAATAGAGCAATGCTAGAAAAGCTTATTGGGCTTACCTCTGAGGTATCTTCAAGAAATATCATCAGAAAACATACTTTATTGGGTAAAATCAGGACACAAATAAGATTAAGCGGATCTGAGAATTTGTGAATAAATCTGCTGCACGTCCCAATAGCTGCGCTGAGTATATGTGGCCTCACCGAAACTCACTATCGGGCTGAATAGGCTATGTCTATAAGAAACCGAGACTGAATCAGATTAAAGGCCGAAGCTGAGAAACTCCGCGCTTTTGTGGAATGCTATGAGGAACTCAAGGTAAGCAAAGCACCGGAAGGCTCCAACTAAATTACCTCCGGGTGTGCCTGAGGTAATGTAGTTTCCTTTTGTGCTATTCCGATCATCGGAATAGCACACTGTCTATGCGAATGAAGTTTGGTACTCCATCGGTTAGAATATACGACGTTGCCCCAGAGGTACGCTCGTTGGACGTATTTTCATCCAATATTACTGTTTGTAGCTTTGCTTCATCCATGTCAATCACCTTACCCCGCATAATGACCAACTCAAAATCTACTTGCTCAGACTCTCAAGAAACACAATATATCCACATGATTAGTTGAATGATTTTTTAAGTTGATTGAGGAGCGGGAACGAGTTGCATACCAAGTTTTTCAGCGC
>NZ_FNPQ01000054.1:0-12798 GCF_900107335.1 Nitrosomonas sp. Nm58
TATTCCTGTACTGAAACTCAGCAAGCCTACTTTCTCAACCACAGCTATGTCAAGAATTTTGGGTAAGAATTTATTACTTAGATATGAAATTATGAATTTTATTGAAATTAGAGTAAGTTGTACAATCACCTTGCTACAGAACCATCATCTCAATTGTTATTATTGATCCGTTAGCCGCCATGTAATTCGGACTATTCACGTATTAAAGGTACGATTAGATTAGTATTTAACTATTCATTCAGATTTAGATTCTATAACTGAGCAATCGCCGTTATAGTGAATAATTTAACATAACAACTTGTATGCAGGATAACTAGAATTATCCCGAATACAAGCTAAATGCGTATGAGTCAGTATACCGGACCAACTCCTATTTTAAGGATAGATCATTATTTATAATGATAGATTCATTATCTGTTTCTTCTGCAGCTTTTTCAGGTAAATGAGCGCTTATATTATTATTTGATAGCAATCTTTGCTTCTTACGGATATTGTGAAATGACAATCCTGTTCCTGCTGGAATGAGCCTTCCTACAATAACATTTTCTTTTAATCCACGCAGATCGTCTCTTTTTCCCATAATTGCCGCCTCTGTAAGAACACGGGTTGTCTCTTGAAAGGAAGCAGCAGAGATAAACGAATCTGTTGAGAGCGATGCTTTAGTAATACCAAGTAGCATGTATTCATATGTGGCAGGAGCTTTATTCTCGGCAAGCAGTTTCTCATTCTCCGCTAGCACATCTGCACGCTCAACCTGTTCGCCAGGAATGAAAGATGAATCTCCTGCATCAGTAATTTGTACACGACGCAACATCTGCCGAACAATCACCTCAATATGCTTATCGTTTATCCTTACACCTTGTAGACGATAAACATCTTGTACTTCGTCAGTAATATACCGCGCTAATGCCTCTACCCCCTGAAGACGTAGTATGTCTTGTGGCTCGGCTGGTCCATCAACGATAGTCTCACCTTTATTGACTACTTGACCATCATGGGCCATAACATGCTTATCCTTTGGAATCAGATATTCATGTGAAATATTATCGAGATCTGTTATGACAAGGCGTTGTTTTCCTTTAGTATCTTTACCAAAAGATACCGTTCCAGTAACCTCTGCTAAAAGACCCGCATCCTTTGGTGATCTAGCTTCAAATAACTCCGCCACGCGTGGCAATCCACCTGTAATATCACGTGTTTTTGAGGTTTCCTGCGGAATACGAGCTAATACTTCTCCAACACTTACTTGCTGTCCATCACGTACAGAAATAATAGAACCAATTTGGAATGTAATGCTAACCGGCAAATCACCCCCCGCAATCTTAATCTCTTTTTCTTCTTCATCCAAAAACTTAACCAATGGACGCAATCCCTTAGTTTGCGTAGCACCGCGACGCTTGGGATCTATTACAACGAGTGTGGATAAACCTGTTATATCATCAATTTGTTTTGCTACCGTTACGCCTTCTTCAACATTCTCGAAGCGTACCCTACCACTATACTCTGCAATAATGGGACGCGTATGCGGATCCCATGTTGTCAACACTTTACCCACTTTTACCGCTTCACCATCATGCACCAACAGCGTTGCTCCATAAGGCACTTTATGACGCTCGCGCTCACGTCCGTTTTCATCGTACACGATCGCCTCTCCACTACGAGAGATGACTATCAATTCGCCACGAGCATTTTTTACATAGCGCATCGTAGGGGAATAATGAATCACACCATTTGATTTACTCTCAACTTGACTCACCACCACTGTTCTAGAAGCAGCACCACCAATATGGAATGTCCGCATAGTCAGCTGGGTTCCTGGTTCGCCAATAGATTGTGCCGCAATAACACCTACTGCCTCACCAACGTTTACTGCTGTTCCACGCCCTAGATCGCGCCCATAACACATGATGCATAATCCATAGCGAGTTGCACAGGTAAGCGGAGTGCGCACTTTAACTTCATCAACCCCACAAGACTCAATTTTTTCAACGGCATCTTCATCAAGCAGAACGCCAGCGGGATAAATAGTCTCCTGATTCTCTGGGTTAACTACGTCCTGTGCGGTTACTCGACCAAGTATTCGCTCTCGCAACGCCTCAATAACCTCACCACCTTCAATCAGCGCTTTCATTACAACGCCATTATCTGTACCGCAGTCCTCCTCAGTGATAACGAGATCCTGAGTAACGTCCACCAAGCGGCGAGTGAGATAGCCAGAATTTGCCGTTTTTAATGCTGTATCAGCAAGTCCCTTCCGCGCACCATGAGTAGAAATAAAATACTGCAGAACATTTAGACCCTCACGAAAATTAGCTGTAATCGGTGTCTCAATTATAGAGCCGTCAGGCTTGGCCATTAGCCCACGCATCCCAGAAAGCTGACGAATCTGAGCTGCTGAGCCACGCGCACCTGAATCAGCCATCATATAAATTGAATTGAATGATTCCTGCATGATAGGTTTGCCATTTTCATCTTGCCTCATTTCTCCAGTTAATGGATCGTATACAGGCTCAACGCTTAATTGATCCATCATCGCTTTAGCAACCTGATCACCGGCACGCCCCCAAATATCGACTACTTTGTTATAGCGCTCACCTTGAGTTACCAAACCTGATGTATATTGAGCCGCTATTTCTTGCACTTCCTTCTCTGCGGTGCTTATGATGTCATTTTTCTGAACGGGCGTACGCAAATCATCCGCGCAAATGGAGATGCCGCCTCGAGTGGCATAGGAAAAACCCGAGTACATGAGCTTATCCGCAAAAATAACTGTTTCACGTAGCCCACATAAACGAAAGCTAGCATTGATAAGCTTCGAAATTTCCTTTTTCTTGAGCACCTTATTAATCAGAGAAAAAGGAAGTCCTTCTGGCAAGATTTCCGATAATAACGCACGACCTACTGTCGTTTCATAACGAGTTATTTTTTCGGCTTGCTTATCGTCTTCCTTACCTTTTTCGGTTTCCTTTATTCTTACTACTATTCTCGCATTGAGCTCAACCGCATGATTTTCATACGCACGCAATACCTCCGCGACATCCTGGAACAACATACCCTCGCCCCGAGCATTGATCTTTTCCCGAGTCATATAGTACAAGCCGAGCACAATGTCTTGCGAGGGTACGATAATAGGATCCCCGTTAGCCGGAGACAGAACGTTATTAGTTGACATCATCAAGGTACGACATTCCATTTGCGCTTCAAGTGATAATGGAACATGAACGGCCATCTGATCCCCATCAAAATCTGCATTAAATGCAGCACAAACTAGAGGATGCAGTTGAATTGCCTTGCCTTCGATTAACACAGGCTCAAACGCCTGAATACCCAAGCGGTGAAGTGTTGGCGCTCGGTTTAGCATTACTGGATGCTCTCGGATAACTTCCTCCAGTATATCCCACACTACTGGACTCTCATTCTCTACCTCTCGCTTGGCTGCCTTAATGGTGCTGGCAATACCCATAGTTTCCAGTCTGTTGAAAATAAATGGCTTAAACAATTCAAGAGCCATTTTTTTGGGTAAGCCACATTGATGTAATTTAAGCTGAGGACCAACCACAATAACTGATCGACCAGAATAATCGACACGTTTACCCAGCAGATTCTGACGGAATCGCCCTCCCTTACCTTTAATCATATCCGCAAGTGACTTTAATGGGCGTTTGTTGGCCCCTGTCATAGCCTTACCACGACGCCCGTTGTCAAGAAGCGAATCAACTGACTCTTGCAACATACGTTTTTCATTGCGCACAATGATTTCTGGCGCTCTGAGCTCGAGCAAACGCTTTAGACGATTATTCCGGTTAATCACACGGCGATATAAATCATTTAAGTCAGAGGTCGCAAAACGACCTCCATCCAATGGCACGAGTGGTCTCAATTCTGGTGGCAGTACCGGCAATACCGTCAATATCATCCATTCCGGCTTCATCCCTGATTTATTAAATGCTTCAAGTACTTTTAATCGCTTAGCTATTTTTTTTAGCTTGGTTTCGGATCCAGTGCTTTGCATTTCACGACGGAGAGAATCAATCTCCGCAACGATATCCATATAACCCAATAAATCACGAATGCCTTCTGCACCAATGCCTGCAGAAAAATCATCTCCGTAACTTTCTGTCTTATTAAGATAATCATCCTCTGTCAGCAATTGACCGCGAACTAGTGGAGTCATGCCCGGATCGGTTACGACATAAGCTTCGAAATAGAGCACACGCTCAATATCCCGTAATGTCATGTCTAATACTAATCCCAAGCGCGACGGCAGTGACTTCAGAAACCAGATATGCGCTACTGGAGATGCTAATTCAATGTGCCCCATGCGTTCGCGCCGAACTTTAGATAAAGTTACTTCTACCCCGCATTTCTCACAAATCACACCTCGATGTTTTAATCGTTTATATTTTCCACATAAACATTCATAGTCTTTTACTGGACCAAAAATCTTGGCACAGAACAACCCATCCCTCTCTGGTTTAAAGGTACGATAGTTTATCGTTTCTGGTTTTTTTACTTCACCGTACGACCAAGAACGTATTTTTTCTGGAGAGGAAAGACCAATTTTAATTGAATCAAACTCTTCTTTCTGAGTAACTTGTTTAAATAAATCAAGCAACGCTTTCATCTGTCACCCCCATTAATCTATAGGTCGGCATAAAACATCTTCAATCAAGATTTCAATGTTGTTCCAAATCAATATCCATACCCAGAGATCGAATTTCTTTTACTAATACATTAAAAGATTCTGGCATTCCCGCATCTATTTTGTGATCGCCCTTGACAATACTCTCATATACCTTGGTACGCCCATTTACATCATCTGACTTAACGGTCAGCATTTCCTGTAATGTGTAGGCAGCGCCATATGCTTCCAACGCCCACACCTCCATTTCACCAAAACGTTGACCACCAAATTGAGCCTTACCACCCAGCGGTTGCTGCGTGACTAAACTATAGGGGCCTGTAGAACGAGCATGCATTTTGTCATCAACCAAGTGGTGCAGCTTAAGTACATGCATATAGCCTACCGTAACAGAACGATCGAAGGCAGCACCCGTTCTACCGTCATAAAGCGTGACTTGCCCCGATCTTGGCAGACCAGCTAATTCAAGCATATCCTTTATTTCGGCTTCTGTAGCACCATCAAAAACAGGTGTAGCAAAAGGCACGCCTTCAACTAAATTTTTTGCGAGCTCCCGTAGTTCCTTGTCATTTAATGAGGCAATATCTTCTTTTTTACCGCTGCTATTATAGATTTTATCGAGATATGCTCTTAGCTCTGCAATTTCGCTTTGCTTGCGTAACATTTCATCGATCTTCTTGCCCAATCCTTTTGATGCCCATCCCAAATGAACCTCCAATATTTGCCCTACATTCATCCGCGATGGAACACCTAAAGGATTCAACACAATATCAACAGGGGTGCCATCAGCCATATAAGGCATGTCCTCTACAGGTACTATTCTTGAAATTACGCCTTTATTTCCATGACGACCGGCCATTTTGTCTCCCGGTTGCAAACGCCTCTTAACCGCAACATAGACTTTGACCATTTTCTGTACGCCGGGGGGCAGTTCATCACCTTGTGTGAGCTTTTTCCTTTTCTCATCAAAAGCAATATCAAACATCTTCTGCTTCTGTGCCATGCTATCTTTTAATTGCTCCAGCTGGACACTCGTTTCCTCATCAACCAAGCGGATATCAAACCAGTAGTGAGGATCGATACTCTCGAGATATTCTTTCGTAATGAGCGTCCCTTTAGCGAGTTTTTTAGGTCCACCGGTTGCTGCCTTACCAATGAGCAAACGCTCTATACGCATGAATGCATCTGCCTCCACTATGCGCATTTGATCAGCCAGATCTTTTTTATAGCGATCTAACTCATCATCGATAATTTTCTTGGAACGCTTGTCCCGTTCTACCCCTTCACGGGTAAATACTTGTACATCAATTACGGTCCCCGATATACCAGAAGGTACTCGCAAGGAAGTATCCTTAACATCAGATGCCTTTTCACCAAAAATTGCTCGTAATAGCTTTTCTTCCGGGGTTAACTGTGTTTCACCCTTCGGAGTAACTTTGCCGACCAATACATCACCTGCTTCTACTTCAGCACCGATATAAACAATCCCAGATTCATCCAGACGGACAAGCTGGCGCTCAGATAAATTCGGAATATCAGCAGTAATTTCTTCTGTACCAAGTTTAGTATCACGACTTACTACTGATAATTCCTCAATATGAATTGAGGTGAAACGATCATCAGATACGACATGTTCAGAAATTAGAATGGAGTCTTCAAAGTTATATCCATTCCATGGCATAAACGCCACCAGCATATTTTGCCCTAATGCAAGCTCGCCTAAGTCGGTCGAAGCACCATCGGCGATGACATCGTCGCATGTCAGAACATCACCCACTTTTACCAGTGGACGCTGATTAATATTTGTATTCTGATTTGAGCGGATATATTTGATCAGATTATAGATATCCACCCCCACCTCTCCTGCTCTTGTTTCAGTATCGTGCACGCGCACTACGATACGGTTGGCATCCACGTAATCAACCACCCCTCCACGCACCGCTCTCACAGCAGTTCCAGAGTGGACTGCAACAACTCGTTCGATTCCCGTTCCAACCAGTGACTTCTCTGCACGTAAACAAGGAACTGCTTGACGCTGCATATTAGAGCCCATCAAGGCGCGGTTGGCATCATCATGCTCTAGAAACGGAATTAATGAAGCTGCAACGGATACAATTTGAGCAGGTGCGACATCCACATACTCAATTTGATCTTTAGGAGCCAAGGTAAATTCATTCTTCTGACGACACGAAACGATTTCATCTACGAATCGTCCCTCCAAATCTAGCTTTGCATTCGCTTGAGCTATCATGTACTGGCTTTCTTCAATAGCAGAAAGATAAGCGATCTCATCGGTAACTTTTCCATCTACTACTTTTCTGTACGGTGTTTCAATAAATCCATATTCATTAGTTTGTGCGTAAAGGGCCAGCGAATTAATCAGACCAATATTGGGTCCTTCTGGTGTTTCAATAGGACATACACGCCCATAATGAGTCGGATGCACATCTCGTACTTCGAAGCCTGCCCGCTCACGTGTTAAACCACCCGGACCCAAAGCCGAAATGCGTCGCTTATGCGTAACCTCTGATAGAGGATTCGTTTGATCCATAAACTGGGATAATTGGCTGGAGCCAAAAAATTCACGAGCCGCAGCAGATACTGGTTTAGCATTGATTAAATCATGAGGCATAAGGTTTTCTGATTCCGCCTGACTGAGTCGCTCTTTAACTGCTCTCTCAACTCGGGCTAATCCAGCTCTAAACTGATTCTCAGCTAGCTCTCCAACTGAACGCACACGACGGTTTCCTAAGTGATCAATATCATCTATCTCTCCACGACCATTACGTAGCTCTACTAATATTTTGATTACATCAATAATATCTTGATGGGATAAGGTTGAAGAACCTGTTAACTCAGTTCTCCCAACCCGACGATTAAATTTCATCCGCCCGACAACCGACAAATCGTAGCGTTCAGCCGAATAAAATAGCCCGTTAAATAGCGTGCTAACAGCTTCTTCGGTTGGCGGCTCACCTGGGCGCATCATCCGATAAATTGCTACTAGAGCAGCCGCTTGATCAATGGTTTCATCTATTCTTAATGTTTGAGAAATAAAAGGACCATAATTAAGATCATTTATATAAAGCGTACTTATTTTTTCAATGTCGAGCTGCCTTATTTTTCCAAGTATAACATCGGTAATTTCATCATTAGCTAATGCTAGAATCTCACCTGTTTCCTTATCTACAATATTTTGTGCCAGGATCTTGCCAATCAAAAACTCTTCTGGAACTGCGATCTGATTTATACCGATTTGCAGCAATTCTCGAATGTGTTTTGCTGTAATACGTTTATCTTTCTGAACGATCACTTTACCTTTGTCATCAGTAATATCAAAGCTCGCTACTTCGCCTCGTAAACGCTCAGGCACCAAATCAAACAAGATTTCACTTTTAGAAAAATAAAAATGATCAAATACAAAAAAATCAGTAAGAATTTGTTCTGGTGTACAACCCATTGCTTTCAATAAAGTCGTCACCGGCATTTTACGGCGACGGTCAATGCGGAAATATACATAATCTTTAGGGTCAAATTCAAAATCTAACCAAGAACCACGATAAGGAATAATACGCGCAGAAAAAAGCAACTTACCCGATGAATGTGTTTTCCCGCGATCATGTTCGAAAAACACCCCAGGAGAACGATGCAGCTGAGAAACAATTACTCGTTCCGTCCCATTTACAATAAATGATCCAGTATCTGTCATGAGAGGAATCTCTCCCATGTATACTTCTTGCTCCTTGACTTCTTTTACTGTTGGCTTAGAAATCTCTTTATCTAAAATGGTTAAACGAACTTTGGCACGCAAAGGGGATGCATAAGTTAAGCCACGTTGCTGGCATTCTTTAACATCGAATGCAGGTACGCCTAGGGAGTAACTAATAAAATCAAGTCGAGCATTTTTTGAATGGCTCTCAATTGGAAAAATTGAATTAAACGCTGCCTGCAACCCTTGATTAGCACGCTTATTAGGCGCGACTTTCTCTTGTAAAAAAGCTGCGTACGATTCAAGTTGAGTTGCGAGAAGAAAAGGAATTGGTAAAACACTAGCACGTTTAGCAAAACTTTTTCGGATACGTTTTTTTTCGGTGAACGAATAGTTCATCAATTTTCTCCAGGCGCAGAAGATTGAGGATTAAATAGCCGTATTTATCCAAATAGTCATTTACTGGCTACCGTAGTAAATGCTTGGTACAATAAATAGGTATGCAATAAAATTCAAATTATCAAAGAAAGTAAAGGCCGGCAGTATATTTTCTCTCTGCCAGCCAGTACTTTCTCAACGAGAATATTATTTAATCTCGCAGCCAGCTCCAGCTTCAGTAAGCTGTTTCTGAATTGCCTCCGCATCAGCCTTGGCAATTCCTTCTTTTACCACTTTTGGAGCGCCATCAACCAAGTCTTTAGCCTCCTTCAAACCGAGACCTGTTACTGCACGAACTACTTTAATTACATTTACCTTGTTATCACCCGCAGAAGTCAATACCACAGAAAATTCAGTTTGTTCTTCTGCTGCTGGCGCTGCAGAAGCAGCGGGTGCGGCAACTGCGATAGCCGCAGCAGCAGCAGAAACACCAAACTTCTCTTCCATATTCTTGATTAGCTCAGACAGCTCCAACACTGTCATATTAGCAATTGCGTCTAAAATTTCTTCTTTGGCTATAGCCATTTTTCTCTCCTAACAATAAATGAAATTCTGATTAAACTTAGAGATGAATAAATAATTCACTTTCTTAATTTGAAAAAATTATTTCTGATCGCGTATCGCAGCTAATCCTCGTACAAATTTGGTAGGCACCTCATTAAGTGTCCTAACAAACTTGGTTATAGGCGCTTGTAACGTTCCCATCAGTTTGGATAGCAATTCATCTCTGCTTGGTAGATTTGCTAAAGCCGCAACATCCTTGCTAGACAGGACGGTTCCCGCCATTGCGCCAGCTTTAATGACAAATTTATCATTATTTTTTGCAAACTCATGAAGCACTTTGGCAGTAGCTACCGGATCACGTCCGATACCATATGCCAAGGGACCTACCATTTGATCAGCAAGACTAGAATACGGCGTGTTCATTACCGCACGACGCACAAACGAATTCTTGATCACACGAAAATATATTCCACACTCGCGTGCTTTAGCTCGTAATTGCGTAAATTTACTAACTTCCAATCCACGATATTCAGCAAGAATAATTGCTTGCGCACCAGCTATTTGAGCACCAACCTCAGTAACTATTGCTTTTTTCTGTTCAAGATTAAGACTCAAGATACATTCTCCACATTTAACGCTGGAGTCATATCGTAATAATCACGATATTTTCCATTCTAAAAAAGCGGCGATCTTTATTCAGGAGAAAACAATAAACCCTGTTCTGGATACGCCATCTGCGCTGGGAACCTTTCAGGTATATACCGAATATAAAAAACGCTTATTAAACTCGTTCGATAATTCTTTGGTAATTAAGCTTCAAGCTAGCAAATTAGATTATTTAATCTTAATTCCAACAGCATGCATGAAACCCCAACGGTCTTTGATAACCTACTGACCTAAAGCGTCAATAGCCCAAAGTCTATAAATTAATGCCCTAAACCCGTTTGATCAACTCGAGCCCCCACTCCCATAGTGCTGGAAAGAGTCACACGTCTTAGGTATACCCCCTTAGAGGTAGGCGGTTTAGATTTATTAAGTGCATCTACTAACGCCAAGATATTTTTCTTTAGCGCATCGATCTCAAATGATGCCCTACCAACAGTGCAATGCACGATGCCCGCTTTATCAGCTCGAAACTGTACTTGCCCTGCTTTAGCATTCTTTACAGCAACTGAAACATCCGGCGTTACCGTGCCTACTTTTGGATTAGGCATTAACCCTCTTGGACCTAGTATTTGTCCCAACTGACCAACAATACGCATCGCGTCTGGGCTAGCGATAGCAACATCAAAGTTAATCTCTCCTGCTTTGATCCGCTCTGCAAGATCCTCAAAACCAACAATATCTGCACCTGCCTCTAGTGCTTCTTTAGCTTTATCTCCTTGTGCAAAAACAGCGATACGCACAACTTTCCCAGTACCTTCCGGTAAAACTACCGATCCACGTACAGCCTGATCTGATTTTCTTGCATCAATTCCTAAATTGATTGCGACATCAACAGATTCATCAAATTTTGCTGTTGCCGTTTCTTTTATAAGAGCAATGGCCTCTGCTAATGAGTAGGTTTTATTGCGATCTATCTTTTTGTCTATCGCCTTATATCGTTTAGAAATGTGTGCCATTTTATAGCTCCTCCACTTCCACGCCCATACTTCTCGCACTGCCAGCAATAGTACGCACTGCGGCATTAATGTCTGCTGCAGTTAAATCTGGCATTTTTAATTTGGCTATTTCTTCCGCTTGATTACGACTCAATTTCCCTACTTTATCGATATGAGGCTTAGAACTTCCTTTACTTATACCCGCAGCCTTCTTAATTAGTACTGACGCGGGCGTTGTTTTCATGATGAAAGTAAAGCTTTTATCCGCATAAGCAGTTATGATTACCGGTACAGGCAAACCCGGCTCCATCTTCTGCGTAGCTGCATTAAATGCCTTACAAAACTCCATAATATTAAGCTGGCGCTGCCCAAGGGCAGGACCGATTGGAGGGCTTGGATTAGCTTTTCCAGCCGGAATCTGTAGCTTGATATAGCCGATAATCTTTTTTGCCAAAATTATTCTCCTTTTTGGGTTTTACCGAATGTTTACAACATTCTCCCCGTCTCAATACAAAACAATAACAACTACAATTTTCACCTTCTGAATTTAGCAATCTTTTATCGGGAGCTAGGATTTTTCGACTTGATCAAAGTCTAATTCAATAGGTGTGGGACGACCAAAAATGGAGACAGACACCCGTAGTTTACTTTTGTCATAATTAACATCTTCAACGTTTCCGTGGAAGTCTGTGAAAGGCCCTTCTTTGACACGCACCGCCTCACCAATTTCGAAAAGTATTTTAGGCTTAGGTTTTTCCACACCCTCTTGAATTTGTTCGAGTATGCTCTGCACTTCCTTTTGACTGATTGGCGTTGGTCTCATTAAAGAGCCACCCACGAAACCACTAACCTTGGCCGTATGTTTAACCAAATGCCAAGTTTCATCTGTCATTTCCATTTCAATCAACACATACCCAGGAAAAAATTTCCTTTCACTAATATTTTTTTGCCCCCCCTTGATTTCCATAACCTCTTCTACAGGAACCAGGATTTGACCGAACTTATCCTCCATTCCGGCACGGACGATACGCTCTTGCAATGCACGCTTGACACTATTTTCAAATCCAGAATATGCATGAATCACATACCATTTTTTGTTCATTCTACCACCCGGGCCATATATCTAACCCTCTTGATCCATTACATGCCTTACAACCGCCATCAATCCGGTATCCACTAGCCACAAAAAAACTGCCATGGCAACAACAAAAGCAAACACCACCCCCGCGGTTTGTATCGTTTCTTTCCGGCCAGGCCAAACTACCTTTCTCGTCTCCTCAATTGACTCCCTGCTAAATACATAAAACTGCTTGCCCTGATTAGTAAACCAAGCTATTGTGATTGCCAAAAACAAACCCAACAACAAAAGCAATAAGCGAATAACCATCGCGCTATCGCGCAAATAGTAAAAACCCACTACACCGGCTATTATCGACAAAATAGCCAGCACCAGCTTAAATTTGTTCACTCAAACACCACCTTAGGCAATAGACAATTCATTTGTCTTTCTAATAATTTCCAATTTAAAACTGATAAACACGATCACTAAGCTGTACTAGCAATCTTTATTTGAATACAAGCTTTCTTTTCAGCCAAAAATTAAAACCCATTTCCTCTTCTCTTACTTATCTTAAAAGCTGAATTCAATTTTGGCAGGCCAGGAGGGCATCGAACCCCCAGCCTTCGGTTTTGGAGACCGACGCTCTGCCAATTGAGCTACTGGCCTATTTTCTACATACCAATATTTTACACCCCAGCTTACATTTTATTGCACAAGCACATTACTACAGAACAAAATTGAACACGTTTTCTACTCAATAATTTTAGCTACGACACCAGCCCCAACAGTTCTACCACCCTCACGAATTGCAAAACGCAACCCCTCCTCCATCGCAATTGGCGCA
>NZ_FNPQ01000056.1:0-11300 GCF_900107335.1 Nitrosomonas sp. Nm58
CACCGAATGGATCGTTGCTGGTTACAGGGAAAACTGGGCGATGCGCTCCATGCAGTACTGTGTGCAACGGGTTACAACCTACGCTGGTTGCTGCGGGCAATGGTTCGCCTGGGGCTGAAGACGGCTTTTTTACGCATTCTATTGCTTCAGCTGGTCAATTCTATCAGGAGCGAACTTCTGACTGTTGATGTGAATACTCGGCATGCCAAATCTATATTAGCAGCCGGGTGAATTTTGCAGGGCCGACTATATAGCATTTGTTTCTTTTCCTTTTTCTTTTCCTTTGGAAGTCATGATTGCAACAAATGATTTTCTTTTAGCTTTGGAAGCTTGTTGTGTTTGTCCAATACCCAACAATTGAGCATAAGGTAATGGGTCATTGTGTATAGCATCGCGTACACATGGCCAAATAATGGATTTCATGACTGGATCAGTTTTCAGTTTTGATAAAACCTGCTTTTCTATCAATGCCTTGTCATTAGTGTTAAGACGTTTGGTTTCATTTCTGCTTAAGCCATAGTACCGTGCAACATCCAAGTGGAACTGGTTAATCAATCTAAGCAAGTTGCCCTTGCCGCCCATAACTTGATTGCCTTGCATTTTATTGTTCACTAAAGGCAGAATCAGTGCATGGGCATGGGGTGCGCTTTCATCCAGATGAACGTCAAAGGATAGCAACACACCCGGCATTTGTTGTTTAACCCATTCCAGGCAATCTTTAAAGAATGGCCGGGTATCCTGTCCGTGTCGATCTACAGGTAAGCTGAAAATTATCTCTAATGCCATTACCTGATTAATGCGGGGTTTATCAATGCCAGCCTGAACCATCAACACTTTTGCATGACGGTCAATTTGCTCCGCAGTATCAGTATTGGTTAATGAATAGTTGAATGGCGTTCTAAACGCATCAATATTTGCACCTGCGCCACGTTCTGCTTGCAATGTGCGTTTATTATGTTTCAATGCGTTCAGAATACCATTCCTGCCTTTCACCTTACCAAGTCTCAGTAAGTGGCTTGCTGCCATTGTTTATTCATCCACTAACCGGGAAAGATAAAGGTATAGCGCCCATAGCTCACTTGAATTCAGGGAGGCCATATCAGAGCCTATCCCAAGGTGAGAAAAACGTGTGATAAGCATTTCCAAGCGTTCCAGCCATGTTTGATCATTCACGATTTAAACCACTACGCAAGACATAGCAGCCGACACGGTGCATATCACCATTTTCTGCTTCGATGACCTGCCATATCGTGTCAATGATGTAGCCTAGTTTGCGAAGCTGTAATATTCGCGCAGGTGGATGATAGATACCTAATCCACGACTAGCTTCAAAGGTATTAATGCTGAACATTTTTAGAGCCTGCAATAATCTGGCGCATTGCTGCTTAACTGAATTACCGCTAAACTGCTTATTGATTTCCTGAAAAGCCGCTTCTTTATGGGGCGGTATTTTTTTTTCCATGTTATGCCCCTTGATTTCCGGTTATTGCCAATGCTGTTCGTAGTTCTCCGACGTTCCAACAGGTAGTGCGTGGTGATAATTTACGGGGCTTAGGAATACGGCCTGCTTTTACACCTCGCCAAATACTGGCAGATGAACATGCATATAAAGCTTCAACTACTGGCTGTCTTACATTGGCAGTATCGGGTAGTTGATCGAAGTTTTTGAGGGCTTCGGGAATTGAGTGTTGAGATACTCTCATTAGATACCTTCCTGTTGTTGTTAATCACAGGAAAGATCATAAAAAAATCAATTTATACAGTACGGAAATATCCTCATTACGATCGGTAATTTCCATTTGCACTATTTTTTATTATGGTTGGGAGGAAGTAAGGCTGTACCTTCCTTTAACCAGCCTCTAATTGTTTTGGGGTCAAAATTTACCCCTCTCTTACTAAGTGCATCAGCAATATCTTGGGGGGCGGTTGATTTTAATGAATCTGAATCATATCTATAATCATCTATGGCAATAGCGGCAAGAGCACGTAGTAAGTTTTCAGTTTTACGAGTTGATTCTGGCTTGGTTATAATTTCAGATTGATCAAGTTCACCATTCTTGATATTAAAATAAACAAACCAATCCTTAGCATAGCGTTCTACAGCCTCATGTTGGAGAGATTTACCAAGTATTTTTTGCTTGTAGTATTTTATCCAATCTATGGGTGGGGCTTTAGGACTAAGAGTGGAGCGTTCAAATAAAAATAAATAATCCTTAGCTGCCGATAATAGAGGCTCATTAATCCAAAAATAATGAGTTGTTATAGGTAAACTATCTCTATCCCGAGTACACTTTTCGCCAATTGCGTAAAGATTAACATCATTGGGGTTTAAACCCGCTACTAATAAAGATGCTTCTAATACAGTCCAATATTCAGCCGCGCCCCATAGCGCACGATTCGAGTTATTTAAAACAGCTGACCCAGTATCTAAAGAAGATTCATCATCAATAATATAGACAAATGAATAATCAGGTATCATAAATTCATTATCTAAATATAAATTATCAGGAATACCATATCTTTCATAATTCTTCATAAGCGCCCCTTACACACCCCCCTTAAATCAGAAACCACGCCAACCGGGTAAGGGTTCCCGGTGTTCGCCCCGTCGGGCTAGGCGCAGTTAAACTTGATCAAGCTTTTTGTAAATTTATTACCTTGGCACCTGCCACCAGCTCGTCTAAATAATCCGCCCACCATTGCATCATCTCCCGTCGTTTGGGTAAGTGTTCTGCATGGTTATATGCCGCTGCTATCTTATTGCGTTCTGCATGGGCTAATTGTCTTTCTATCGCTTCATGTGGCCAGCCATGTTCATGTAATAATGTGCTCGCCATGCTGCGGAAACCATGTCCGGTCATTTCATCCTTTTCATAACCCATGCGTCTTAATGCTGCGTTGATGGTATTTTCACTCATGGGTCTGTTGGTACTTCTTATGCTTGGAAAGATATATTTGCCATTCCCTGTTAATGGCTGGATGGCTTCTAAAATCTCTACTGCTTGATGGGATAGTGGAATGATATGTTGCTCGCCCATCTTCATTTTATGGCCGGGTATGCGCCATTCTTTCTTATCTAAATCAATTTCTGACCATTCTGCTTGACGTAATTCACCCGGTCGGGCAAATACCAGCGGGGCAAGCTGTAACGCGCATTTAGTAGTATATGAGCCAACAAAGCCATTGATAGAACGAAGTAATGCACCAATAGCTTTTGGGTCGGTAATGCTGGCATGGTGTTTTGCTTTGGCAGGTGTTAATGCACCTCTCAAATCACCGCTAGGATCACGTTCAGCACGCCCAGTTTGTATGGCATATCGAAATACTCGCCCAACATATTCCCGTGCTCGTTGCGCTTTCTCGTGCGCTCCACGGCTTTCTATCTTGCGTAACACAGCAAGCAATTCAGGTGCGTTAATATCTTTGATTGGACGATTACCTAGCCAAGGAAATATATCCGCTTCCAGGCATCGTTTTATATTGGCTGAGGTTGATTCTGCCCAGGTATTGGATTGTTTGATGTGCCATTCAAGTGCTATAGCTTGGAATGTGTTTTCGTGAGCATGTTTCTTGGCTTGCTTATTTATGGCTTTCACCAGCGCCGGGTCAATATCTTTGACGAGCAAATCACGTGCTTCATCTCTTTTCTTGCGTGCAAGGGTAAGAGAAATAGTTGGATAAATACCGATAGCCAGCGTTTTGCGTTTACCTACATAGCGGTAATCCATGCGCCAATACTTTCCGGCGGATTTCACCAACAAATATAAGCCGCCACTGTCAGCTATTTTGTAGGACTTGTCTTTTGGTTTAGCGTTGCGTACTGCGGTATCTGTAAGTATTTGACGGTATCTCACATGACGGCATTTAAAAGTACCGTCAAAAATACCGTTATTTTGACGGTATGTCCAGATACGTTATGATGCTATAAGAAATTATCAATATCGCTGTAAGCAAGTAAATTCAAGGAGTTTGATGCTATGAGATACTATTTGAAATGCTTATTTGGTGCCGGGAGGGGGAATCGAACCCCCATGAAGTCACCTTCGCGGGATTTTGAGTCCCGTGCGTCTACCAATTCCGCCATCCCGGCAGCCCCCATTTGTTTTTAATTTTATTTCGGGCGAGGCGCAATTATTACTGAAAATAGCGGGTACAGCAACATAGCGCTTGTGAAAAAATTGTAGCGCATGGTTCGAGAGCAAGGGAGATCGGATAAAGTAACGAGATATATCAAGTAGATAGGTGAGGAATCAGTACATATAAGAACAAAACCACCTTGTCCCCTAAACACAAGATATCGAAGCGAAATTCGAGAATAGCTTAACCACACCGGTATAATAGGGACGATGAAAACTCAGGACTTCGATTTTTTTCTACCCAGTGATTTGATTGCACAGTTTCCGCCCACGCAGCGAACAGATAGTCGCATGCTTTACTTAGATAGCCCATGTGACAAATTTCAGGATACTTTATTCATTGACTTACCGAAGTATCTGCGCGCTGGCGATGTTATCGTTTTTAACGATACCCGAGTAATCAAAGCACGACTATGGGGTATCAAGCAGACCGGCGGCAAGATAGAAGTAATGGTAGAACGGGTACTCGATTCTCATCATGTCCTGGCAATGATACGCGCCAGCCATGCTCCCAAGATCGGATCAAGGTTATTACTGGAAAACACAATTAATGCAATTGTTCAGGGACACGAGCAAAATTTTTATATACTGCGCTTCACACATGAACTCTCAGTAATTCAGCTACTGGAACAATACGGTAGCCTGCCATTGCCACCTTATATTGAGCGACAGGCGACGCAACTGGACGAGGATCGCTATCAGACGATTTTTGCAAAACAAGTCGGCGCTGTCGCGGCTCCTACCGCGGGCTTGCATTTTGATGAAGCAATGCTAATCAATCTACGTGAAATAGGTGTAGTGATCACTTATGTAACGTTACATGTCGGAGCTGGAACATTTCAGCCTGTTCGAGCTGAAAATATTTTGGATCATCAAATGCATACAGAAATTTATTACATACCAGCAGAAACGATTGGTGCGATTCAACAAGCGAAAGGTACCGGTAATCGTGTGTTAGCAGTAGGCAGCACATCCCTGCGCGCCTTGGAAGCATGCGCCAAAACCAATGACGGTCAATTAAAGCCAGGGTATGGTGAAACCAATCTCTTTGTGATGCCAGGCTTCAATTTTCGTATCGTTGATCGTTTGCTTACAAACTTTCACTTACCTCGATCCACTCTATTGATGATGGTCTCTGCTTTTGCTGGGATGGAAAATATCCATCGCGCCTATCAACATGCCATCACCCAACGCTACCACTTTTTTAGCTATGGTGATGCCATGCTTATTGAAAGAAAAGTATGAAATTCGAATTACACCATATTGATAGTGGAGCCCGACGAGGAACACTGACGCTTACCCACGGTAAGGTAGAAACACCCGCTTTCATGCCTGTAGGAACGTATGGAGCAGTCAAAACTGTCTCACCTGCAGAATTACAGGAAATCAATGCAAAAATAATATTGGGCAATACTTTCCATTTATGGTTACGACCAGGCTTGGACGTGATTGAAACACATGGAGGTCTACATCGCTTCATGGGATGGAATGGTCCAATACTCACTGATTCAGGAGGCTTCCAGGTTTTTAGCCTCGGCAAACTGCGTAAAATCAACGAGCAAGGCGTAGCATTCCGCTCCCCGGTAAATGGTGATAAGTGCTTCTTAACACCCGAAGAATCTATGCGTATTCAGCGTGCGCTCAATTCTGATATTGTTATGATCTTTGATGAGTGTACGCCTTACCCAGTCGATATTTTAACAGCCAAGACATCCATGGAGCTCAGCCTACGATGGGCAGAGCGATCAAAACGCGCACACGATGGAAATCCTAATGCACTCTTCGGTATTGTTCAGGGAGGCATGCATGAAAATCTACGAGACTTATCTCTTGCTGGCTTACAGCATATAGGTTTTGATGGTTACGCTGTAGGCGGCCTATCTGTAGGCGAACCCAAGCAGGACATGCAGCGCATACTCAATCATATCGTACCCCAGTTGCCCCCTGATAAGCCCCGCTATCTAATGGGAGTAGGTACGCCAGCAGATATCATTCATGCGGTCGCACAAGGCATTGACATGTTTGATTGTGTCTTGCCTACACGCAATGCACGCAATGGCTGGCTCTATACACGAAATGGCATTATCAAGCTACGGAATAGTCGATATCGTCTGGATACCTCACCACCGGATGATCAATGTCTCTGCTATACCTGCCGCCATTTTACGCGGGCATATCTCCATCATTTGCAGCGAATAAACGAAATCCTCGGTGCACGCCTGAACACTCTACATAATCTTTATTATTATCAGCAGCTCATGACTGAGATTCGCACAGCAATTGAATCCGGCCAATTTGAACGATACGCACGAGAATTTCAGGCATGATGCTGCAGCGTGTTAGAATGCAATTTTTAATCTTTTTCTTCGGGAGAAAATATCATGTTGATTAGTGAAGCCTTTGCTCAAGCGACTAATGGTGCTCAAGCTGAACCGAACTTAATGAGTTTCCTGCCATTAATCGGGATTCTTGTTATTTTTTATTTTTTATTGATTCGTCCACAATCCAAGCGCGCAAAAGAGCAAAAATCAATGAGAGAAGGATTACAAAAAGGCGATGAAGTTATTATAAGTGGCGGCGAGTTAGGCCGTGTCACTGGCGCTGGAGAGAGCTACATTACGTTGGAAATAGCGCCAAATATTGAAATAACCGTGCTGAAATCTGGAGTGCAGACTTTATTACCCAAAGGTACGTTAAAAAGTATTGATGCAGGTAAAAGTAATAAAGCACTTAAAAACAGTAAGCCCCAAAAAACAAGCGATGCTCAGGAAAGTAGCAATGAAGGTAGTAATGTGACATCTACTAACGAAACTCAAAAAGAGAGCAGCGAAAAAAACTAAAGGATTCAATAAGAATCACACGTTTGGCCAATTTAGCCATCTCTGCCCCTATTTTTTAATTCATTTAATACCATGAACCGCTATCCTCTCTGGAAAAATTTGATCATTGTGATTTCGCTGCTTGTTGGATTGCTTTATACCTTACCCAATTTTTTTGGTGAATCACCCGCAATACAAATTTCGCCACTAAGAATCACAGCAGAGGCTGGTATACCACTCTTGCAAAGAGTAGAAGATGTTCTTAGCAAACATGATCTGGCTACTGAGGGAACGCTCGTCGAGGGAAGCAGCATTAAGATTCGTTTTGCTGATACGGACATTCAAATCAAGGCTAGAGACATCCTGCAATCGGAACTTGGCACTGATTACATCGTTGCGCTCAACCTGATTCCCAATTCTCCTGAGTGGCTGAATAGTATTGGTGCATTACCAATGTATCTAGGGCTTGATTTACGTGGTGGCGTACATTTCATGTTGCAGGCTGATATGGATGGAGCATTGTCCAAATCACTGGATCGCTACAGTACAGATATTCGCAGCAGCTTGCGCGAGCAGAAAATTTCATCTGCTGGCCTCAATCGAGAAAATTCACAGCTCATAATCAAATTCAGAGATGAGCAGTCACGCTCAAAAGCTGAAACTGAGCTCAAGAAAATATATTCTGATCTGGATCTGCGCACACAAGATACGGATAAGGATTTTCGCCTGCTAGCATCAATCAAGCCTGAAGCACATATTCGCATGCAGAGCGCGACCATACAACAAAACATCACGACTTTACGTAATCGTGTTAATGAACTCGGTGTAGCAGAACCTATTATCCAACAAGCAGGGCCGGACCGCGTTATCGTACAACTACCTGGCGTCCAGGATACCGCTAAAGCAAAGGATATTCTGGGAAGAACAGCTACTCTGGAAATCAGGATGGTGGATGATGAAAGCGATATCGAGGCTGCGTTAAGAGGACATATTCCATTTGGCACCGAGCTCTTCACTGAACGTGGTGGCGGCGCACTACTGGTAAAAAAACAAGTACTGTTGACTGGCGATCGTATTACAGATGCACAACCTGGGTTTGATAATGACAACCAGCCAGCAGTTCACGTTAGTCTTGATAGCAATGGTTCACGAATCTTCAAGCAGCTAACACGAAACAATGTTGGCAAACGCATGGCCATTCTATTAGTTGAAAAAAAACATACAGAGGTCATCACCGCTCCTGTGATACGTGAGGAAATAGGTGGTGGACGTGTACAGATTAGTGGTCGAATGAGTAGTGTAGAAGCACGTGATGTAGCTCTATTGTTGCGCGCCGGCGCATTAGCTGCACCAATGGAAATCGTTGAAGAGCGTACTATAGGACCGAGTCTAGGCGCTGATAATATCAGCAGGGGGTTTAATTCGACATTATTTGGCTTCCTGGCTGTAGCCCTCTTTATCATGCTTTACTACAGAGCATTTGGTGTTATTTCTGCCCTCGCTCTCGGTGCAAATCTTTTATTATTGATCAGTCTTCTCTCAATTATACAAGCGACATTAACCCTTCCTGGCATGGCTGCGATTGCACTTACAGTTGGCATGGCGATTGATGCAAATGTTCTAATTAATGAACGCATTCGCGATGAACTGCGCAACGGTTTAACGCCACACCTTGCCATCAGTGCAGGCTATGAACGAGCGTTTGGGACCATTTTGGATTCAAATATCACGTCACTGATTGCGGGTATTGCATTATTTGCTTTTGGTTCGGGCCCAGTCAAAGGATTTGCAGTTGTACTATGTCTGGGTATTCTAACTTCTATATTCACAGCAGTGACCGTTTCTCGAGCGATGGTTAATCTAACCTATGGCGGTCATCGCAAATTAGAAAAAATCTCGATTGGTACTGTCTGGAAACCTAAAACTATTAAGCGTCAATAACAAATAATTATATATCCGGTTTTACTCGTAATCGAAATCACAAAAAGCTGGTCTAAAATAGCTAACTAGGATTCTTAAGCCATGGAATTTTTTAAATTTGAACGTGATATCCCCTTTATGAGTTGGGGAAAATACACCACTACTATTTCGTTACTAACTTTTATCTTTTCAGTTTTTTTTATTATCACAAAAGGATTGAATTTAGGGGTTGATTTTACGGGTGGAACTGTGCTGGAGGCCAGTTATGCGCAACCAGCCAATCTCGATAAAATTAGATCAATCTTTGTTACGCTTGGAATATCTGACGCGTCAGTACAGAATTTTGGCTCTTCTCGTGATGTATTGATTAGATTACCCATCAAGCATGAATTATCCAGCGCAAAGTTATCAGAAACTGTAATAGCCTCTCTTAAAGAAATTGATGAGTCAGTAGAAATACGTCGAGTAGAATTTGTTGGTCCCCAGGTAGGTAATGAGCTGCTAGAAAATGGGGCATTAGCTTTACTGTTTGTTTCATTTGGCATCGTTGCATATCTAGCAGTACGTTTTGAATGGAAATTTGGGGTTGCTGGTATTATCGCCAACTTACATGATGTAGTTATTATTTTAGGTTTTTTTGCTTACTTTCAATGGGAATTCTCTCTTACAGTTCTTGCCGCAATTTTGGCAGTCCTCGGTTACTCGGTAAATGAATCTGTTGTGGTATTTGATCGTATTCGCGAAAATTTTCGTAAGATGCGCAAAGCTCCTGTAGCACAAATTATAGATAATGCTATTACACGAACAATGTCTCGTACTATCATTACTCATGGCAGTACACAGGCAGTCGTTGTATCTATGCTTCTCTTCGGTGGCGAGGCCTTATATTATTTTGCATTAGCCCTAACCATTGGTATCTTGTTTGGTATTTACTCTTCTGTACTCGTCGCAAGTCCGCTTCTCATGTTATTAGGGGTCAAGCGCGAGGATCTCGTAAAATCAGAAAAAAAACAACAAGAGGAAGCTCTGCCATAACTCTTAATCTGGGATTAGATTATTCCAATCAATCAAGATAAATAAACTTATACAACGTAAGTTCGACATAAAGATCACATCAGCAGCACGACTGAAAGAGCTTGAGAGGGTCTGATATTAAGTAAGGATTTCTTCTCCCAGAATGTGTAATTCCATTCCTATTTCATAAGTGAAATAACAGAAGTAGCTTATGAAAGGAAATATTGTGATGGCACGAATAGCGAGTGGAAAAGAGGTGTTGGAACAAGCGAAGGATTTGCTGGTTAATTCAAGAACAATAGAAGAATTAAGACAAGCGCAAGCTGTAGTGCTACCTTTGGATCTACTTTATTTATCGCCAGATTTCTCTCTCGCAACTATAGTTTTTAGATTTACAGGAAGCCCCTCGCCAGGACATTCATTGTTTAGCTATCATTGCGTTTTATCCAATTAGGTGTTTAGTCCCACACGGTGTGCTGGAATGGATCAACGAACCCCGCCGATATCTCCCTGTCCGATTTATCATGCAACTCTACATAAGCGAACCTTAACATCCGATCGACAGCAATGAACAGATAGAGTTTATCTTCTTCTGCACTCACTTCGGCAATATCGACACAAACGAAGCAGCCACGCTTGCGCCACTTGGTCACCGTCTTCGGATTGATGCCGTGTCTCGTTGCGCAAAATCCTTCAGGCTCACTTGACTCTGTTGTATTGCTTGAGGGGTTGTCTCCGTCGCGCAGGTGCTCCGTGCAAAATTTGTCCCATAATTCCTCCTTCAGTAGTTGGTCGTAGATTACACCAGCGCACTGCGGGACTAAAAACACCTAGGTCGACCACTCCTAATTTGATACCGAAAATACGTGATACTCAGTGAAGGTATGATGCAGAAAATAGAAATCTTCTTTGCTCGTCATGAGACATATACCCCTACTTCTACAGGACACCTTATCTCGACTATACGTCAATATATCTCTACCTTAAGCTAGTAGATCGTTTGCGTTTCTATTTTCCGCATCTGTGGCCGCGCGGGGTATAGCTATTTATTTTGAATAAAATCATTACCCAAAAAGTATGTAATGAAATAATACTATTAAACTTTAGTTTAGATGCCAAAAATATTTAGATTGTAATTCTCGCTCTGTTAGGGCATCACGCTGGTGAAAATGAAGCCCTAACCAAAGAATGCAGCATATCATTATCACTATCCTTACAATGACATGCATATTTTATGAAGGATCAGTCCATTGAAAATATAGAGTACAAACTGATCAAATACCTACATTTCTTAATGCTAGTTAAGCAGTTTTTAATTTATTCTTATTACTGCGCATGAAGAAGAAAGCACCAGCAGCGGCCAGCACGATAGCACCTATGATATAAGGTAGATTCGATTTTCCACCGGCTC
>NZ_FNPQ01000057.1:0-11126 GCF_900107335.1 Nitrosomonas sp. Nm58
GTTATTGTGATTAGGTGCCACTCAGCGAATTCCATCAGGGACAAAGGCAATATGCCTTTATAAAAAGTCCGGATGTATGGCAGCAATCTTTACTTTCTCAAAATCATTAACTGAAAGCTTGGCAAAAAGTGGGCGTCCATGTATGCCCATATTCTTGCTGCGCTGGATCGTGGCATTCCCGAATCCCAGATCATGGCGGTTCTCGGCATCGGGCGAACAGCCATCTGGCGCACGCGTAGCGCATATCTGGAGGGTGGGCCGGGATATGCTCTGCACGACGTGGCGAGGCCAGGCAAGCCGCCTCGGTACGGCGCGGACGTCGAAGCGCAGGTTTCTGCTCTAGCATGTTCCACGCCGCCGGCAGGAGCTAAACGTTGGACGCTCGAATTGCTGGAGCAGGCCGCACGAGCGCATGAGGGAATTGGGCCGATCAGTCGTGAGACTATCCGTCGGCTGCTAAAAAAACTGCATCAAGCTGTGGCGCAAACTGATGTGGTGCATTGGCACTCTGACTGAGGAATACCGGCAGCGGATGTGCAATCTGCTGGATCTCTATGCCCGTCCGTTCCAGGCGGAAGAACCTGTCGTCTGCCTGGACGAGAAAAGCAAACAACTGCTGCGCGACACGCGAACTCCGCTGGCGCTCAAGCCGGGTGTGCCTGCGAAGCACGATTACGAGTATGTTCGCGCTGGAACATGTAACTTGTTCGTGGCAGTCGAACCCAAAAGGGGTACGCGCACGGTCATCGTCACAGCGCAGCGCGCCAAGACCGATTTCGTCTCCTTTGTCCGGCACTTGCTTGAGCAGGTGCACGCCAAGGCGCACTGCGTTCACTTGGTCATGGATAACCTCAACACCCACTTTCGTCGTTGTTTCGAGGAAGTGCTTGGTATTGAGGAGGCAGAGGTGCTGCTGCGCCGCGTCGTATTCCACTACACTCCGAAACACGCCAGCTGGCTCAACATGGCGGAGATCGAGATCGACATCCTTGATAGGCAGTGTCTGGATCGACGCTGGCACGACCGCGACGCGCTCACTGCTGAGGTGGATGCCTGGCAACAGCGGCGTAATGCCGAGCGCCGATCGATCGAGTGGACGTTCACTCGACAGGATGCGGATCGAAAAATGCAGCAGCATTATGTTTCGTAATTAATATGTTGTGATACTAGGGGTTTGTCACTAATGGAACTTGTCCTTGCCATAGACCTTACTCGTTAACTTTCTTCCTTATCCAACCACCTTGCCGGCTGCCTTCCCCAGCTCACTCCGCTGCCGTTTATTCCGGTTACCCCACTTTCGTAGTGCTTTAGGTACTCTTCAGCCGTCCGACGACTCATGGAGCTTCGCTTTCCATTTCACTTTCGTTTATAGGATCGCTTATCACAGTGCCACCTGCAAATCCCATGAGCCCTCCTGGGGTCACGCATTGATCTTCCATACCGTGCCATCCGCACACACCTTGGTTTGATGGGTGAATGAGAACACCTTCGCCTCCATAATGCAGGTTCGACCTTGCCCCATACATGGACGCCCAAATTTTTGCAGGGCCTTCAATCTATGATTTCAAGAAAGTAAAGATTGCAGCCATACATCCGGACTTTAAGTAAGGTAAATCACCTTTGTCCCTGATGGAATTTGCTGAGTAGCACCTTATAACTCGTTTTTAATGCAACATTACCAATACGCTTCTATTCAATCATCACGATCAATGCGCTGCCCAGCGCACACTACAAGTTGCTCCGTCCCTTGGTGGCGCATGGCTACTGCCGGCCTCGCCAGTTTGGCTTGTGCCTTTCGCTTGCCATCGCCACCGAAGGTTCCTGCAGTTCAACGTAAGAGCCCGGATCATGCTGACGCTGCCTCTATGCCGGACACCGCCTGTCCCGTAAGCAGGTAACGGCCAGACTGCTCCCGGAGTAACATCACCCTCCAGTTTTGATGTCATTTGAGTGGCTTCGACACTTGAACAGCAGTTCACGGTTGTTCTTCTTCATTGATCCATACCTGATGCATCAAAGCACCTTTTCCATAACGCTCACGACCCAGGCTTTTGACCAGAGCCGCTCATGGTGGTTTGCAACCTGCTCCTGCAAGCCGATTGCGAGGGGCCATACCCTCACCTCTTACGCCGCTTGCTGCGGCACACTGATATCCGCCACCCACAGCTGATGTGGCCGGGTTGCCGCGAATTGCCGGTTAACTTTATCTATTGGCCGGGCAAGTAAGTCATCTGCAATCGTTGTCCAACATCGTCTACCACGCCTGATACCTTGCAATCCAAGTTTCTTCATCAGCCGTTCAACGGTGCAGCGTGCAACGCCAATGCCTTCTCGTAGCAACTGCCGCCAGACTGTGTTGGCCCCATAAACTTTTTAATTATTCTTCCATACACGCTGTATGTCGCTTTCAAGCTCCTTATCCCGCTTGATGCGATCAGGCAATCGATCAGGATCTCGTTCGCGCGCTTTGTGTTCATAGTAACTCGCTGGGGCAATCTGAATTTGCTTACAGATCGGTTTGACACCGTACTGTTCTTTATGTTGATCGACAAATATCACCATTACTTCGGTCGGCGGTCGAGCGTCCTTTCGCAAAATAAGCCGATGCCTTACGCAATATCTCATTGGCACGCTTTAATTCCTGATTTTCGCGTTCCTAGCTCCTTGAGCCTTTCACGATCCGATGTCGATAGAGGCCCACACGAATACCCTGATCGATCTCCATCCGCCTTACTCACGTCCGCAGTGTTTCCGATGTGCGGCCAATCTTCGCTGCAATCGATTTAATCGCAGACCATTGCGATCGATGCTCTTTTTGCTGCTCAAATACCAGTTTTACTGCTCGTTCCCGTACTTCCAGTGAATAACTGATTTGATTCTTCATCTCCTCCTCCTCTCAAATCATTTTATCTCCGGAAAACTCGGGACGATTCAAATATCTTTATTTAACCCGAATATTTCATAAATTGGCGCGTGCCACCAATTCCTTTCCTGCGCCTGTTTCACCTTCGATTAAGACTGGTATATCACAACGTGTCATTTTCTCAATATGCCGAAGCATTTCAAGAAATACCGGTGATCTCTCTATCATAGTCATGGGCACTCCTTTCTTTCTCAGTGACCACCTGAATACCCATAGAATAACACCAACAAACGTTAGATTTTGTGAAGAAACTCGCACTACTGAGATAGTTATCCTTATCACACATCGAATCCCCAACAAACCCTTTTCAGTGGCCCGTATGTGTTTGGAAATAATCTTTCTGGTGATGGGAACAGCCCGGCAGCTGTAATCAGCATTTTTAACTTGCTGAGTGGTAATTGCAAATTCAGTCATGCCTGCCTCCCCATGTGGGGGGCATTATTCTAACGGTTCTGTCACTTTGGAATATTTGGCAAATTCCCTTTTGTTAAGGGATGCCATCTTGGCAAACACCTTCAACTTTGCAGTCTCGTGGGTAACTCTCGCAAGACTATATCCACTTCTTTTTCCTAAAGTAGACAATCATGATCACACTCAGCCCGATCATGATTACCCACACCAGCAAATAGCCATATTCCCATTCAAGCTCAGGCATATGTTTAAAGTTCATGCCATAAACGCCGGCTAGAAAGGTCAATGGCATGAAGATGGTCGCGATAATCGTCAATACCTTCATGATTTCGTTCGTCCGGTAACTGACATTCGAGATATACAGATCAAGCATGGTCGTAAGCATATCCCGGTAAATCTCGACACTGTCAATGGCTTGCACGACATGATCGTATACATCGCGCAAATAGGGAGTAGTCGCCTCATGAATCAATGGTGACTCCCGCCGCGCCAGGGACGAGATAGCTTCGCGCAACGGCCACACTGCCTTATGTAGAAACAGGAGTTCCCGCTTCAACTGATAAAGTTGTTCAATAACAATCCTGCCAGGTCGAGTCATCAATTCCTCTTCCAGAAAATCAATCCTGTCACCCAACTTTTCGAGAATAATGAAATAGTTATCGACCAAAGCATCCAACAGCGAGTAAGCAAGATAGTCAGCATCCATCTTCCTTATTTTCCCTTTGCCAGTGCGTAGGTGATCGCGGGTTAAATGGAAAACATCTTTTTTGATATCTTCTTGAAATGAAAGCAGAAATTTATCACCAAGAATAAGACTGATCTGCTCTGGAACGATTCTGTTTTCCATCTCGTCATAAGAAAGCATCTTGAGAACGACAAATAGATAATCGCCAAAATCTTCACATTTAGGCCGCTGTACGATGCTCATCAAATCTTCGGTAACGAGGCGATGAATGCCAAAACTTTCACCTAATTTTTCAAGCAAAATCGGATCATGTACGCCATCCACATTGATCCATGTAATAGTAGGTTTTAGTTTGTAGAGCAAGCATTCATCCACTTGCTTTAGTGTGCGCTCCTCAAAGCTCTGCGCATCGTAGTCTATGAGCGTGATATTAATACCATTTTTCACCTTCTCCCCTGTGTACAGCAAGGTCTCGGCGGGTAAGCCAATCTTTTTTACTCTGCGTTTAGTTGCTCTGGATATACGCATCAGGATACTACCCGAAAGAATCAATCACAATTTGACGATTGCATTTTATGAGGGATTACATTGGCTTTGGAGGCGGATAAGCTTACGCTATCCGTCAATACTCATCTCACCACACCCTGAATAAACGATACAATCGCTCTACGACGTAGTAAAAAACATTAAAGATGGGCGAATAACAGTTCGCTTATCCGCCCCAGCTACTTCAAATAAAATTAATCCAGCCCCAAAGAACTGAGCGTAATTTCAGTCTCTTCATAATCCTCTTTGAGGAATTCAATTTCATCGACTATCTTCACGACTCTGCTAACCGGAATCATGTCATCGGTCATATCATCAACATCAATATCATCAAAAGAAAGTTCTTTGTCCATTGCAACAAACCTCCTTACAACAAATAAAGATAGTAAATTAGTATCACATAGATTTGCTGCATAGAGTAAAAATAATGGGCGAATTATCCCCACAATTTGAAGATTTATAGAAGAAAAGTGAACGCATGATCACCCTATAATAGGGCAACTTAAACATTGCTGGCGGAGAGCACTTTAGCCCTGCTTGGTGACATCAGTCAATAATGGACAACTGCTGATGTGAGCTACCCATGGCCAGCGTTACCGGCGTCTTGCTCTCAGGGCGCAAAGCTGCGCCAGTTTTCTTCAGCACGAAATCGCTATCGCGTGATTAGGCTAATAAAAGCGCTACCACTGCTTTAGCGACGTGAAGCTTCTTCTCAATTTCCCCGATACCAACGACGACCGGTGAGGATTCGCTTATCTACAAACACCGACTATTCCTCTGCCTGTAGTCGTTGTATCAGTCGAGCAGCAATGGGAAAATCCTTTCTTGAATAATAGATAAAAGTATCGCTCATGCCAATTGGCTTCTAATTTTGTCAATTATCTCAGTACACTTTCTCCGGCTACTTACTTTATAAGCATCTACATGTCATTATTATAAGAAATCCTGCGGCTATAAAGCAGCATTGTGATATAAAAAAGACTTTTCCCCTGTTCATATATGATCTCTAAAGTCTGAGAGAGTATAATATTTGCTCCGAAAGTTCCGAATAAGCAGGTTGTTAATATTTTATGTCCAAAAAACTTTTTCAGAGAACACCGATACTCGATGGTAATGACGTTAATGCCAAGCGTGAGGAAATACGATCCTATTTTCATACCACACTGGATTGTTATGAACAGCTTTTCGAAACGTTACGCAATGATGAAGCTTATTACATTAAGCCGATCACGCTACGGCATCCTCTGATTTTTTATTTGGGACATACTGCCACTTTCTTCATTAACAAATTGATTCTGGCTGGTTTGATTACCGAGCGAATTAACCCCAAGATGGAATCGATGTTTGCAGTTGGGGTGGATGAAATGAGCTGGGATGATCTAGATACGACGCATTACGATTGGCCTGCCGTGGAAGAAGTACGGGCTTATCGACGCAAGATGCGTAGCATCGTTGACAAGTTAATCAGCGATACTCCGTTAACCCTGCCGATTGGTTGGGATAGCCCTTGGTGGACGATTGTGATGGGAGTGGAACATGAGCTTATCCACCTGGAAACTTCTTCAGTGCTGATTCGCCAGCATGCGCTCCAATATGTTCAACCCCATCCGGACTGGCAGCCCTGCCGTAAAACCGAAGTCGCGCCGGATAATCAGCTCGTCACTGTTCCAGCTGGCAATGTACAGATAGGCAAAAATAAAGCTGACCCAACATACGGATGGGACAATGAATATGGACATCACTCAGCAAAAATACCTGCTTTCCAGGCGAGCCGTTATCTGGTCAGCAACCAGGAATTTCTCGCTTTTGTTGAAACCAATGGTTATGGTATAGAGGATTATTGGGAAGAAGAAGGTCGCAGTTGGTTGCAGCATACTCACGCCCAATACCCGACTTTCTGGCTCAAACAGGACAATCAGTGGCGTTTCCGCCTCATGACCGAGGAAGTGCCGATGCCCTGGGATTGGCCGGTGGAAGTCAACTACCATGAAGCCAAAGCTTTTTGTAACTGGAAAACCAAAACCACCGGCTTGCCGGTACGTTTGCCCACCGAAGACGAGTGGTACCGACTGTACGATGTGGCAAATTTATCTGAAGTGCCTCATGCCAGTCCAGCTGTCGGCAATATTCATCTCGATTATTATGCTTCCAGTTGCCCAGTGACTGAGTTTCCTCAAGGTGAGTTTTTCGATATTGTTGGCAACGTTTGGCAATGGACGGAAACGCCGACCTATCCATTCGAAGGATTCGACGTTCATCCATACTATGATGATTTCACCACGCCTACTTTTGATGATAGACACAATCTGATCAAAGGCGGTTCCTGGATTGCGTGTGGCAACGAATCATTAAAATCCTCGCGTTATGCATTCCGTCGTCATTTCTTCCAGCATGCCGGGTTTCGCTATGTTGTCACCGACACCCCTGCCTTCCAACCCAGCTCCCATTATGAAACAGACAAATTACTGTCCGAATATGCTGAATTTCATTATGGCGATAGTTATTTCGATGTACCTAATTTCCCGGCTACCCTGGCCAAATTGGCTATTGCTGCTATGGGCAGCAAACCAGTACGGAAGGCGCTCGATCTGGGATGTGCATCAGGGCGCTCCACGTTTGAGTTGGCAAAGCATTTTGATCATGTGACAGGTGTTGATTTTTCAGCCCGCTTCATTAACCAAGGTGTGCAACTCGTTCAGCAGGGTGTGTTGCGTTATACATTGACGGATGAAGGCGATCTAGTTTTTTATAAAGAGCGTACGCTCGCAAGCCTGGGTCTTGACGATGTCAAGCACAAGGTCGAGTTTTTCCAAGGAGATGCCTGCAATCTCAAGTCTATTCTCACTGGCTATGATCTCATCCTGGCCGCCAATTTGATCGATCGTTTATATGATCCGACCAAATTCCTAGCGAACGTACACAGTCGTATCAATCCGGGTGGGCTGCTATTGATTGCCTCCCCCTATACCTGGCTGGAAGAGCACACTAAACGCGAGGCTTGGATCGGTGGCGTCAAGCGAGCTGGCGAAAGCTTTACGACGCTGGATGGCTTGAAAGAAATACTGAGTAGCCATTTCAGACTGATTCAGGGGCCGCAGGAAGTGCCTTTTGTCATTCGTGAGACCAAGCGCAAATTCCAGCATACCTTGTCGGAGGTGACCATTTGGGAGAAAGTCGCGTGAGTATTCAATTCGATCGCGACATCCAGCGGGCTGGAACGAGCAGCACAAAGTTTGATGAGCGTCTGGGGATATTCGGCAATGCGAATGTAATGCCATTATGGGTTGCCGACATGGATTTCGCCGCTCCCGCCGAAGTTACGCATGCATTGATCGAACGTGCCACACATCCTATATACGGTTATACGCTTTTTCCTGATAGTCTCTACGAATCACTCATCGATTGGTTAAAGCTGCGCCATCATTGGCAAGTGGAGCGCGAGTGGATCATTTTAAGTCCTGGGGTTGTCCCTTCGCTAACAGCAACGATCATGGCGCTCACTCAACCCGGTGAACAGATTATTGTCCAGCCGCCGGTGTATTTCCCTTTCTTTTCCGCAGTAACCAAAACTGACAGGCAATTGATGCTCAATCCATTGCGCCTTGTAAATGAACGATACACCATCGATTTCGATCAATTGGAACAAGTTGGCGAGAATGCGCGCATGCTACTATTCTGTTCTCCCCACAATCCCGTGGGCAGAGTATGGAGCAAGTCTGAGCTTGAGCAACTTACTGAAATGGCTAGCAAGAATAATTGGGTGATCATTTCCGATGAAATTCATGCTGATCTGGTATATCCAGAAAACCAGCATCATCCCCTGGCAAGCCTGGCCGAGAATCCCGAAAATATCATTACGACTATTGCTCCAAGCAAAACCTTTAACATTCCCGGACTTCATCTGTCTGCTCTCATCGTACCGAATAAAATCCATCGTGCTGCAATCACCCATTTCTTTGACATGATTCATGTCAGCGCTGCCAATCCCTTCAGTATTGTTGCATTTGAAACCGCCTATCGAGAAGGCGCGAAATGGTTGGATGAATTGATGGTTTATCTAAAAAATACACGTGACCATGTCAGCGCGTATTTATCCGAACACTTGCCATGCATTCAATTGATCAAGCCAGAAGGGACGTATCTCCTTTGGCTGGATTGCCGCGCACTTAACATGAACGATAATCAGCTCAAGCATTTTTTTGTTCACGAAGCTGAAATTGGGTTGAGCCCTGGCGTTTTATTTGGGAAGAAAGGTAGCGGTTTCATGCGCATGAATATTGGCACTCCCCGCCACAATATTATGGCAGCACTTGAAAATATCAGAAAAGCTTACAACCGGATAAAGATAAGATCAGGAAAAATATTATAAAACGACTATCTTTGTAATTTACCAAGAAACATTGCGATATTAGAACTGTTCCATGGCAGGATATCCTCGTCTCTCAAAAGATCAGGGAATTTCTTGGCTGACATTTCACAAGCTTCATCATCACCAATCAGCAAAATTTTCATCTTGGCTTCAAAAGCGCAGCGGAGTTCCCATAATTGCCCATCAGCCCGAACGGTATTTGCTGTAATGATGCCAATCGCCCCATTACATCCTCTGACTTTTTCCCGGCATTCCTCTTTCCATGCACTCTCCCAAGATTTTTTTTCTGGCATGAAAACGCTTGTGAGCTCCGGGCTCTCTTTGTTTATCTGCTCTATAAGCTTATCCCTAAGATCGGCATCCTTAAGCGCGAAACTGATGAAAACCTGATTAGTTGACTCCATTTTATTCCTCCCTCACTTGTAATCGTTAAGAGATACGAATCTACATCCCTTCCAGCCTCTTTCCCGGCTGCGCGGAAAATATAGCATTCACCCACTCAAGCGTCAACGCGATTACGCTGCAGTAACCCTATACCCAGACCAGCCATTACAATAGAAACTAGAGGATTAATTACATTCAAGAAAGCATACGGAGCATAATCTAATACCGGAATCCCCAGTGTTGCTGCATAAAAAGCCCCTGCGGTTGTCCATGGAATCAACGCTGTTGTCATGGTAGCGCCTTCTTCCACAGACCGAGATAGCATTGCACTATCAAGTTGCGCTTTATGATAAGCATCCTTAAATAATTGACAATTCAGAATGATCGAAAGATATGCCTCTCCCATTCCCATATTGCTGATTAGCCCGGATAGTATCGTAGTTGTCATGAGGGTGCGGGTACGCTTAATACGCGCGATTATGCGTTCAAGAGCAACGGAAAGAAATTTTGCCTGATGCAAAATACCTCCCAACGCTAACGCCATCACTGATAACAGCAGCGTCCAGGCCATACTATAAATACCACCCTGACCAAGCAATGCGTCGATATTTTCTATGCCAGTGGTACCAGGATTATTGAGCCAAAGCGCATTGAAGACATCGATGGTGTCTCTTTCTTGATAAAAAATAGCAATCATCATGGCGAGTACGATACTGCATGACATGCTAATTACCGGGGAATATTTTTTGATGCTCATACCAAACAGGCATAACAACGGTAATAATGTGATCCACAGATTTAACTGAAATGTACTTTTCAGTACAGTCTGAATAGCCGTTATTTCCCCTGCAGGTAATGCATAATCCGAATATTGCAACCCCACCAAAATATAAATGATAAGTGTTAGCGCATAGGCTGGGAAGGTGGTATATAGCATGGCATGAATGTGGCGGTAAAGATTTGTGCCAGCGCTCATAGCCGCGAGATTCGTCGTATCTGACATGGGTGATAACTTGTCACCAAAGGTTGCGCCTGACACAATCATACCGGCTACGATTGCTAACGGAATTCCGATGACCTCGGCAATACTAATGAGTACTACTCCTATTGTTCCTACTGTACCCCAGGAAGTACCCGTCGCAATCGACATGAGACTACATAAGATTAATCCAGACGCAAGAAATACTACAGGGCTGAGCAAATCCAACCCATAATACAGGAGGCTGGCAATTGTGCCACTTTGCATAAAACTCGCGATCACCATCCCTATCAAAACAAAAATGTAGATTGCAGGGAGCGCACTGCTGATCCCTGTCTTCATCATGCGGTGAATATCTGTGAAGGTATAGCCAAGGCTAGCTGCATGCACACCCACCCATAGCAAACAAATAAAAATAATGGCATGAATATAGATCTCCAAGATGAATAGCCCTAATGAGATCATTAAGAACACACCGAGTAAACAAATGATAGTCTGAAAAAGAGATGGTTCTTTGAGATCTTTCTGCTTGTTAATATCGATCTGCCTCATTTTTTGCTCAATCATTGCCCATCTAAGGAGTTCCCTGAATAAGTCAGTCAGATAGTAGGAAAGGAAAGGAATTGGTTTCACATTTTTTCCTACCCATGAAACAGTTTAAGAAGCTGTCTGGTAAAACATTAGACGCATTTTGCAAGTGTTATTTTCATCATGGCGATTCGAATCATATTTTCGCAGTGCCGGGCAGGATCTCGAAGTCCTTGGATAAACGGCGAAAATTGCCTAGCCAGGAGAACGTGCGTTCGACCACCCACCGCTTCGGCAAAAC